>JAYRUI010000116.1:0-7479 GCA_041919175.1 Rheinheimera sp.
AGTTTCAGGATGCTGAAAATACAGTGTTTTATCTGGACCCAATGCTCGGACAATTATTAAGGGTGCGTACCGACAACTGGCGTTTATTTGATTTTGTCTGGATGCTGCACATTATGGATTATCAGGAGCGTGATGATTTTAATCACTGGTTATTGATCGCAAGCTCTGCTTTGGCCTTGCTCTTTACCATCAGCGGCCTGGTGCTGTTAGTACTCACTTTGCGCCGTAAAACCGCAAAATAACAACAAGCCAGCAGCACAAACAAGGGTAGTGATGGCGTTACCTTCTTAGCAGCAACGGCATCACAGAGCGGACTCAAGTTCGCTGCTCTATACTGCACTGTAGTAAAACAGCAGCGGAGTTTTGGTATGGACAACAGTTATCATTCTTTAAGCCAGTTGTTTGATCAGCTTGGCCTCGCCAGCGACAGCAACAGTATTGAACAATTTATCAGTCAACACAGGTTGCAAAACGACTTAGCGTTATCAAAAGCCAGTTTCTGGACTCAGGCACAAGCCAGTTTTTTGCGGGAGAGTTATCAGCAGGACGCCGACTGGGTTGAAGTGATCGATCAGCTGAATCAAAGATTACGTTATTAACCAGGGCTTTGATGCAACAACGGCGCTTATGGCGCCGTTTTAATTTGATACAGCGGCAAAGCATCCAGCCTGCGGTCAATTTCCTGCACCATCTGCTGATACACGGCAGAATCTATCGATTGAAAATGCTGCTCAAACAATTGTTGTGATAAACCTTCTGGTAAACGGGCTTTACTTGGAAATATCTCAGACTCTTGCCGCGGTTCACGGAAAAACTGCTGCACAGCCCTTGCCGACTCAGGCGATGCCGTGGCAACAATAGCAAAACGCACGCCGGCACGGTCGGCCAATAAATCCACAAAACTAAAACCGCTGCCGCCTTTAATCGAATCCAGCAACTCTTTGGCTTCGCCAACGGTGTTACTGACATTGCGGCTGGTTAACAGCTGAATAGCGGCAGAATAAATAAAATGTTGTTGTAAATCTGGTCTTCTGGCTAATGTCACCCGCGGAGCTTTAACCCCGCTTGGGCGTTTCACTTCATTTACTAGTAACTGCAGATTTTGCCCACCCAATAACTGGCCCAAAGCCAATAGCGCCGCCTGATTTTCAGCCGGAGCTTTGGCCGGATCGTCCTGACTCCGTTGTTCTGCTTGCTGAAATAACAACTGCAGATAATTGACTAAACTGCTGCTTTGCTCATTCGCCGCATATTGCAAAGCTATCTGGTAATAAAATTCAATATCGGCGCGTTGTTGTGGCGAGCTGAATAATTCACGATAGGCAGAAAAACCGGATTGTTTTAATTTTTGCAAATTCCAGCCACTGGGCTTGGCCAGCTCGACTTTCATGGCATTTTGTTCAAACTTGACCGAACGTACCATCGCCAGCAGTTCAGCACCTTTACCAGGCCCCCACACTTGATCGGCAGCCCAGCCAACTAAAGTTAAGGCTGCCCCACCCGGCACTGTCAGCATACCAATTTTTACTCTGTCAATTTGCAAAGGTCCGCTGGAAGGGCTGATTTGTACAGTGGCATTTAAATAAAACTGTTGCCCGACAATGCGCAGCGGCACTGTCATCAGGGTGGTTAACCCAAGTTCATTCAGCTGCGCCTCCCCCTGAAAACCAGGCAAAGTGCGGCTGGCCAGTCTGAAAGCTGAGTTCAGCTCGTCAGCATCGGCGGCAATAACCCACTGGGCGCTGTTGGGATCACGGATGGACTGATTCAGATTGCTCAGTAATTGTTTACTATGTTTGACCGTCTCGGCATTCAGTTCTGCCTGCGGTGTTAACAATGGCGTCTGATCCAGCAACAGCCAGCCGGCAAAAGCGGCAGTAGTCAGCAGCACCAACAGCAGAGTCAGCATTTGCCGGAATAAATGATGCACAGCCTGCATAAATACTGCCAGACCCCATGAAGATGAAAGCAGCTATCTTACCAGAAGCTTTTCTAACTGCGACAAGCTTTTATCAGCAAAAGCCAAGTCTGTGTTTTATGCAGTTTTACTAATATTTTTGAAGTTTGACCGCAGTTCGGTTACTTTAACCGCAGAATGTCTTTAATTTCACCGGCATTGTGAATGACAGCCCGTTTTTAGCTCTGGCTGCTAAGCTTGTCGCAATAATTATTACAAAATTGCCTTGTGAAAGAGATCCCAGATGAATGTAGTCGGCTCCCTGATCAACTCTGTGTTGCACTCCAGATTAGTCCAGCTTTCTATTGGCTGTTTATTGTGCCTGTGGAGCTTTGCCAGCACTGCGGCCATAACGCTGGATCCTCAGATAGAACAACAGCTTGAGCAATATCTGGTCTTAACAAATAGCGACGAAGCAGCAGCAACGGCTTTTTTGTCTGAGGTGGAAAAAGACATCGGCGCTCTGACGGCTTTGCACAGCAAAGTGCGTTTTTACGTTTATAAAGCGTCAGAACAATTCAGAGCCAAGGATATCAAAGCGGCCGATGAAACCTTGCAGATGCTGCTGGATTTAGCACAAAGCAGCCAGGATGCCGATATTCAGGCCGAAGTATATGCTGAACATTTAGCGCAGTATTGGGCACGCGCCGACTTTGCCAAAGCCATCAGTTACCTTGAACCTACCTTAAATTATGCCCGCCAGGCCAGTCAAAGCCGGGTGCGTTATTACGCCTTTAATATGGCGGCCAGCTTCCAGAACTGGCAAGGCAAATATGAAGAGGCGCTGGACTCTTTCCATCAGGCGTATAACTCGATTGAACAGGATGAAAGCCCGAGAACGCCCATACGGCGGATGAATCTGGCCAGTAATATTGCCGGTTTGCAAAGCAATCTGAAAAATTACAGCAAAGCCCGACAAATGCTGGAGCAAAGCTTGACTCAGGCATCAAACAATCCTGATTTAGAAGGCTTTTTACCGGATATCTATATTCAGCTTGCTTTTATTCTGGTGGAACTGCAAGAGCTGGATAAAGCGGTTGAATTAAATCAACAAGCGCTGAAATGGGCAAAAAAACGTAAAAATAAATATGCTGAAAGTACAGCGCTGAATAACCTGGGCGACATTTTGATGCGCCAGCGTAAACTGCCTGAAGCCACAGCCTATTTTTCACAAAGTCTGGCACTTGGCGTCAGCATGAATGAAAAAAACATCGAAAACCTGGCCAGGTTTAATCTGGGTTATATCCAGGTGCTGGAAGGCAAACATGCGGAAGGCTTACCTGTGATGCAGGCCATGGTCAACGAATTTAAACAACGGGGCGCACAATCCGAAGTGCTGGATTATCTGCTCGAGCTGGCTGATGCCTATCAGTTCAGCAGGTTGTTTCAGCAAGAAGCGATGACCTTGCGTGAATATACGGAACTGTCGAAAAGCATTTTTCAGTCAGAGCGCGAACGGCAAATTAATCAGTTGCAAGAAGAGTTTTCAGCCAAAGAAAAGAGCAAACAAATTGAAGCGCTTAAACAGCAAAATCAGCTAAAAGCCGTTGAAATTGAACGACAAAACCTGCAGCAACATGTCACTATGCTGATAGGTATTGTGGTCGCGCTGGCGTCCATCCTGTTGTATCTGTTGTACCGCAAAGTACAAAGTGCCAATCAAAAATTAAAAGAAGCCAATGATCAGCTGGCCTATCAGTCGTTGCGCGACCCGCTGACCGGTTTATATAACCGCCGCTCTTTTCAGGAGCAAATGGAACAACGCAAAGTGCAGGTGGAGCGTCGTCAGCTTGCCTCGTTAACCACTGATGGTTTTATTCTGCTGGATGTCGACTTTTTTAAACATGTGAATGACCATTTTGGCCATGCCGCCGGCGACACTGTGCTGGTGGAAATTGCCAATCGTTTATCTGGCCTGACCCGCAACGACGACATGGTGCTGCGCTGGGGTGGTGAAGAGTTCCTGATTTTATTACGCCGGGTGGACATTCAGGCGCTGGCATCTTTCACCAAAAGAGTTTTGGATCTGATAGGCACTGAACCTGTTGTTTTTGGTGACCAGCAAATTCGTGTCACAGCTTCAGCCGGTTTTTTAACTTATCCATTTGCCAACCTGAACGAACAAAGCATGGGCTGGGCTAAAGCTTTGCAATTGGCCGATATGGCGTTGTATCTGGGCAAAGTGCATGGCCGTAACCGTGCTTATGGTTTAGTGCAGCTGAACCAGCCTTACACTGAGATTGCCACTCAGCTGGAAACAGATTTATCCCAGGCCATTGAACAAGGCAAAGTGAAGGTGGTGCTGGTTGAAGGGCCACAAAAAGAGACGGCGGATATTTAAAGTGTAAGCCTGCCAAAACCCGGCAGAAACATCTGCTGACTTTTTAGACATTGCCCGCGCTGGTTACTTCGCTGCAGAATGAATTGTCATTTCTCGTGTCAGGAAAAAATGCATGTATAGCAGCGCCGTAACACCACAAACTTTTTCAGTGATGGCGACAGCCCAACAAGGCGTTGGTCATAGTGATGGTAAGCTCACCCTCGACGGCCAGACCTTAACTTTTGCCCCCTTTAACCAGGTTTTTGGTTTAGGTCCCTATCAAATCAATCGTGCTGATATCGTCAATATCGCCTTGTGTAGCGGCAAAGGCGGTGGCTTTATTCCGCTGGCCACCACAGGCATTGCGGTGACCACAGCCGACAATAAAACCTATCAGTTTCTGTTGGCGGAAGCAGAGCAATGGCTGGCACTGCTGCAACAGCCTATAAGCAGCTAGTAAACAGCTGATGTCAGCTTGCCAGCTGGCTGAATAAGCGCAACACTGCATCCAAGTGCCCCAACCCGGTTTGATGGTGATGTTTCATATTCAGCAGCTTGATCATCTGGTCCTGAGAGTACAAAACCCCGAACTAATGTTGATGTTTTATCAACAGGCACTGGGTTGCACACTGGAGCGGCAGTTGCCGGAGTTGGGTTTATATCAGCTGAGGGCTGGCCAGCAACTGATTGATATTATTAGTGTTGATGGCGAACTTGGTTTGCCTGGTGGCAAAGCGCCGGGCGCCGAAGGCCATAATCTGGCGCACTTTTGTTTGCTGATAAGCCCTTTTGAACCTGCGACTTTACAACAACATTTTGCCCAATTTGGCATCGGGATCGGTGAGCCTGAAGTCCGTTATGGCGCCACTGGTTTTGGGCCTTCGGTGTATGTTCAGGATCCACAAGGCAACGTCATAGAACTAAAAGCAGCTTTGGTTGAACCAACGACATCACAGGCCGAACAAATGTAAAAGGCAGTCTTGCTTGCGACAAAAGTAAAAAAGCAACCTTGCGGCTGCTTTTTTTTGTTAGCTCGCGCGGCGTTTTAAAAAACGCTGCTGTGTTGCTGTTATTCCCAGTTTAAAACAACTTTACCCGACTGGCCTGAACACATGATGTCAAAACCCTGCTGGAAGTCTGCCACCGGCATTTCATGCGTGATAATGGGGCTTAAATCTAAACCTGACTGAATTAAACTCGCCATTTTGTACCAGGTTTCAAACATTTCGCGACCATAAATGCCTTTGATCACCAAGCCTTTAAAAATCACTTTGTTCCAGTCCACCGCCATATCTGAAGGCGGAATACCCAGCATGGCAATTTTGCCACCGTGGTTCATGGTATCCAGCATTAAGCGAAACGCTGAAGGCACACCGGACATTTCCAGACCCACGTCAAAACCTTCGGTCATGCCAAGCTCAAGCATCACAGTTTTTAAGTCTTCTTTACTGACATCCACAGCGCGGGTGGCGCCCATTTTTTTGGCAAGCTCTAACCGGAATGGGTTCACGTCAGTGATCACCACATGGCGGGCACCCACATGGCGCGCCACTGCTGCAGCCATAATGCCGATGGGGCCAGCGCCGCTGATCAGCACATCTTCACCGACTAAATCAAAAGATAAAGCGGTGTGCACTGCATTGCCAAAAGGGTCAAATATAGCGGCGATGCTATCCGGGATATTGTCCGGAATTTTAAAGACGTTAAACGCCGGGATCACCAGATATTCAGCAAAACTGCCCTGACGGTTGACGCCCACACCAATAGTGTTGCGGCATAAATGCACCCGGCCGGCGCGACAGTTACGGCAATGACCACAAACTAAATGGCCTTCGCCTGAAACACGGTCGCCCATGGCAAAACCGCGCACTTCCGAGCCCATGCCCACCACTTCACCGACATATTCGTGGCCGACCACCATGCCGTGCGGAATGGTGTTTTGCGCCCACTCATCCCACTTATAGATATGCACGTCGGTGCCACAAATGGCGGTTTTTTTAATTTTGATCAGCACATCATTAGGGCCAACGTCAGGCATTGGCACTTCGGTTTGCCAAATGCCCGGTTCTGCTTTTAACTTTGCTAATGCTTTCATGCTGTTACCTCAGGCAATCACGCCCATATCTTTACCAATACGGATAAAAGCGTCGATGGCTTTATCCAGTTGTTCTTTGCTGTGTGCGGCCGAAATCTGGGTGCGGATACGCGCCTGACCTTTTGGCACCACAGGGAAAGAGAAACCCACCACATAAATGCCTTGTTCCAGCATACGGCGGGCAAACTCTGACGCCACTTTGGCATCACCCAACATCACCGGAATAATGGCGTGGTCTTTACCAGCCAGGGTAAAACCGGCTGCCGACATTTTTTCCCGGAAATAGGCGGCGTTATCCCACAGCTTAGCGCGTAGTTCGTCACCTTGCGCCAGCATGTCCAGCACTTTAATAGAAGCAGTGACAATAGAAGGCGCCAGGCTATTGGAGAATAAATACGGCCGTGAGCGCTGACGCAGCCACTCAATCACTTCCTTTTTACCTGAAGTGTAACCACCTGAGGCACCGCCTAAAGCTTTGCCTAAAGTGCCGGTGATAATGTCAACGCGGTCTAATACGTTGCAATATTCGTGAGTGCCGCGGCCTTTTTTACCTACAAAACCAACGGCATGGCTGTCATCAACCATCACCAGAGCGTTGTATTTGTCGGCTAAATCACAAATAGATTTTAAGTCGGCAATCACGCCGTCCATCGAAAACACACCGTCGGTGGCAATTAACTTATAACGGGCGCCATCGGCATCCGCTTGTTTTAACTGCGCTTCTAATTCGGCCATATCGTTATTGGCATAACGGTAGCGTTTGGCTTTACATAACCGCACGCCATCGATAATAGAAGCGTGGTTCAGCGCATCAGAAATCACCGCGTCTTCAGCCCCTAAAATGGTTTCAAACAAACCACCATTGGCATCAAAACAGCTGGAATACAAAATGGTATCTTCGGTGCCTAAAAATTCACTGATTTTCGCTTCGAGTTGTTTGTGAATGTCCTGGGTACCACAGATAAACCGTACTGAAGCCACACCAAAACCATGGCTGTCGAGGCCATGTTGGGCTGCCTGAATCAGTTCTTTGGAATTGGCTAAACCTAAGTAATTGTTGGCACAGAAGTTTAAAACTTGCTGGCCGCCAACTGTGACGTCTGAGAA
>JAYRUI010000117.1:0-7457 GCA_041919175.1 Rheinheimera sp.
ACCGTGTTGTGGGTTTTATGGTATCGCCGCTGCTGTGGAAAAAAGTCGCCCGCGGCTTATCAGCCGGTCGGGTGCAGTCTGTTGCAGTGCGGTTAGTGGTTGAACGCGAACGCGAAATTAAAGCTTTTGTGCCGGAAGAATACTGGACGGTCGATGCTGAAACTCTTTCAGCGGCTAAAGCAGCATTAAAACTGGAAGTAGTGCGCCAAAACGGTAAAGCTTTCCGGCCTGACAATAAAACCCAGACCGATGCCGCTGTAGCACTGTTGCAACGCGCCAGCTATCAGGTGACTGAACGGGAAGACAAACCTTCCAGCAGTAAACCTCAGGCGCCTTTTATCACATCTACCTTGCAACAAGCCGCCAGTACCCGCATGGGTTATGGCGTGAAAAAAACCATGATGCTGGCGCAGCGTTTGTATGAAGCCGGTTATATCACTTATATGCGTACCGATTCGACTAACTTGTCGGCGGAAGCTGTTGGCGCAGTGCGTGATTTTATTGAGCAGCAGTTTGGTAAAAAATACCTGCCGCCAGAGCCTTTGAGTTATGGCAGCAAAGCCAACGCACAAGAAGCGCATGAAGCAATTCGTCCTTCTGATGTGAATATTCAGGCCAGTATGCTGGGTGACATGGAAGCAGACGCCAAGAAGCTGTATGAGCTGATTTGGCGTCAGTTTGTCGCTTGTCAGATGCCAAATGCGCAATATGACGTCACCAATATCACGGTGCAGGCCGGTGACTTTGAGCTGAAAGCCAAAGGCCGGGTGTTGCGTTTTGATGGCTGGACCCGGGTGCAGCCAGCACAAAAACGTAAAGACGAAGAAGAAAAAGAATTACCGGATTTAAAAGTTGGCGAAACGCTGCAGTTAGAGCAGTTATTGCCGGCTCAACACTTTACCAAACCAGCAGCGCGTTATAGCGAAGCCAGTCTGGTGAAAGAGCTGGAGAAGCGCGGTATTGGTCGTCCTTCCACTTATGCCGCCATTATTTCGACTATTCAGGAACGTGGTTATGTGAAGGTCGAAAACAAAAGATTTTATGCCGAAAAAATGGGCGAAATTGTAACCGACAGATTGGTTGAGAACTTCAACGATCTGATGAACTACGATTTCACTGCCAACATGGAATTAAAGCTTGATGATATAGCGCACGGCGAACTGGCCTGGCAAAAAGTGCTGGATCAATTTTACGGTGATTTCTCAAGCAAGCTCAAAACAGCAGAAGCTGACGTAGAGCATGGTGGCATGCGGACCAATCAGTTTGTGTTAACCGACATCGACTGCCCGAGTTGTGGCCGTAAAATGGGCATTCGTACTGCCAGTACCGGCGTGTTTTTGGGTTGTTCTGGTTACAACCTGCCACCTAAAGAGCGATGCACCACCACTATGAACCTGACACCAGGTGACGAAGCTGTGTTGGTGGCTGATGACGACGAGCTAGAAACCGAAGTGTTGCGGCATAAAAAACGTTGCGCCAAATGCGGCACAGCCATGGATTCTTATCTGCTGGATGAACAACGTAAGTTGTATGTCTGTGGTAATAACCCGGGTTGTGACGGTTATCTGGTGGAAAGTGGTGCCTTTAAAATTAAAGGTTATGACGGCCCGCTGATTGAATGCGAAAAATGCGGCTCTGACATGCAGTTAAAATCCGGCCGATTTGGCAAATATTTTGGCTGCACCAACAGTGACTGTAAAAACACCCGCAAACTGCTCAAGAGTGGTGAAGCGGCGCCGCCAAAAGAAGATCCGGTGCATTTGCCTGAGCTGCCTTGTGAAAAGTCAGAGGCGTATTTTGTACTGCGTGATGGTGCTGCCGGTTTATTTTTAGCCGCATCTACCTTCCCGCGTTCACGCGAAACCAGAGCGCCTTTGGTGGCTGAACTGCAAAGGTTTAAAGATAGGTTAGTGCCGAAGTTTTTATACCTGACAGCTGCACCTGCGCAGGATCCGGCCGGCAACCCAACCATAGTGCGCTGGAGCCGCAAAACCAAACAGCAGTATGTGATGTCGGAAAAAGACGGCAAAGCAACAGGCTGGTCTTTATGGTTTAAAGACGGTAAATGGCAGGAAAGCAAAGCAGAAGCTTAAAAACGACTGCTGAATAAAAACAAAGGCCACTGTTGTGGCCTTTGTTGTTGTTACAGTATCTATCTTGGTGTGAAGAACTGTGGGTTTTGTCAGCTGGGAACTTTTTATCCCGGTATCGCAACAGCAGCAATGCTGCTGTTGTTACCACTTGCGTTTAGGTGCAAACAACACATCGAGGTCATTATTTTCCGCTTCGGCACGTTTTTGCCGGTCACGTAGGTTGCCTTCTTTGAGCTCTTCTGCAATTTCAGCCAATAAAGCAGTCATTTCGTTGCGACGTGAGACCACATATTCATCGGCATGGCTGGCATTGGACAAGGTGATCAGCGCTTTTTCGTAACATTGACGGGCTGAGCCTAACATTTCGCTGCTGCGCGCCTGGTTACCACGTTTGATCTGGCTTTCCACATTAATACGCAGTTGCAGGTTTTCCAGTCGCCTGTCTTCCTGCACCACAATTTGTGTGTCCATATTACCGCGGGCATGTTCAGCCCGAAGTATGGTTCTGAGCTTTTTAATGCCCTGGATCATGCTGATAATTTGTTTATCATTATCAGGTAACGTTATATTTTCGGAGTTACCAGCAGTTGGCGTCCCCATTTCCTCTAAACGTTTTTCAGTGTCGGCCAGGCGGCTTTTTAAATCCCTGGAGCCTGGTTCGAGTTCAACCATAGCTTTTAAAGTATAAGCAATGCGTTTAAGTAACATCTGCGAAATCGCCGGAGTCAAAGGTACATTGGCTGCATTCAGCAAAATGTCTTCAGTGTCTTCCAGCATGCCACGCAACTTAGAGAATTCTGCCCGCTTTAGCGTGGCTAACCTCTCTTTATGTTGTTGTACTGCGTTCGAGATAACAGCAAAAACAACTAATGCTATTACCAGAACAATAATCATGGTCAAAACCATCTGAACCTCTGACTTGGTATACCACCTGCATCTTAAACAGAAATTGGCATAATTACCAATGTTCTGCCGGACCTCTCAGGGTAAATACAACCTGAATACACCACCGCCGAACTGACCACCGTTACATAATTCAATGCGGCCACAACGCCCCTGATTGCGGTGTGCTTTGGCAATTAAGTGTGCAAAAAACAAGCCTAAACCAGTACGGCCAGCGGTTAAATTAAAATGCATCATGCTGTGGTCGCTGTTTTCCAGCATATATTGTGGAAAACCTTCGCCGTCATCGTGAAGTTCGATGCAAAGATTGTCATCAATGATGCTGGCTTTTAACAACAGTTGGGTGGTGCTGTAACGCAACGCATTGACAAACATATCATTAATCAGGTTTCCAACCAAATCATTGTCAAAAAACCAGCATAAGCCTACGTCACATTCCAGCTGAACTGCGATTTGCTTTTGCTGACTATAAGTCTCATTTTTGATTTGTACTTCTTCTAATAAGTCTTCGACAAAATATTCGTCTAAATGCAAAGGAAGTTGTTCTTTTTCAATACGATACAGTGAAAGTAGTTGCATCAGGTTACTGTTCAGCCTGGACGCTTCGTAGTGAATACGCGCCAGTTCCTGACTGGCGGTTTCTGAATGCGGTGCTAAGTCCTGCTGCAGTAAATCCATCGATTGGATCAGCATGCATAAAGAGTTTTTCATGTCGTGTACGGCAGAGGCCAGTACAGTGGCGAAGTCAATTTCCGGATTTTCCACGATATTTTTTGTTCCTTTACGGCAGTTGTCGTGCCAACACAGTAAAAAGAACTACTGCTCAGGCAGGTTTTTAGCTACTATTGGTTATACCAAACGCCAAAAATTGATTTGGCAGGAATAATCACATCATCCGCGCATATGGCTAATCATATGTCAATAACGGAAGCCTGACACATGAAATTACAACAGTTACGTTATATTGTCGAAGTGTTAAACCACAATCTTAACGTATCCGCGACGGCGGAAAGTTTGTATACCTCACAGCCTGGTATTAGTAAACAAGTGCGGATGCTGGAAGATGAGCTGGGTATTCAGGTGTTTGGACGCAGTGGCAAACATTTGACGCATGTGACACCTGCCGGCCGTGATGTGATTGAAATTGCTCAGCAAATTCTGGCCAAAGTAGAAAGCATAAAAGCTGTTGCCAAAGAACACACTTTGCCGGACCAAGGCAAACTGAATATTGCCACCACCCACACCCAGGCACGTTATGCCTTGCCGGACGTGATTGGTGGTTTTATGAAAAAATTCCCGAAAGTGTCTTTGCATATGCACCAGGGCACGCCTCAGCAAATTTCTGAAGCGGCGTCCCGTGGTGATGCTGACTTTGCCATTGCCACTGAAGCTATGCATTTATTTTCTGATTTGGTGATGTTGCCTTGTTACCACTGGAACCGCAGTGTGATAGTGCGCCACGACCATCCTTTAGCGCAGTTGTCGCACCGTATTGAAATAGAAGATGTGGCCAAACATCCTATTGTCACTTATGTATTTGGTTTTACCGGCCGCTCAGAACTTGACCGCGCTTTTGGTGAAAAAGGGCTGGAGCCAAAAATTGTGTTTACTGCCACCGATGCCGACGTCATTAAAACTTATGTGCGCCTCGGCTTAGGTGTCGGCGTGATTGCGTCGATGGCAATGGACAAAGAGCTGGATAAAGATTTGGTTTCAATAGACGCCAGCCATTTATTTGCTGCTTCCACTACGAAAATCGGCTTTCGTAAAGGTTCATTCCTGCGTACTTATATGTATGATTTTATTGAGCGTTTTGCACCACATCTCACTAAAGATATGGTGGAGAAAGCCAATATGCTGCGAAATCAGGAAGAGATTGACCGCATGTTTGCCAAAATTGAATTACCGGTGCGTTAATACCAACATTGCAGTTTAAAAAAGACCGCAATTGCGGTCTTTTTTTTATGGTGTTTGTCCGTTGTTGCAATCGCCCTCCATCACCAGCCGGCTGATGAGCTGCGTCTGCGACATTTCACCTGGCCAATCCAGAGCTAAAGTGGTTTTTCTGCTGTTGGTTGTGAATAGCTGCACAAGCATGATGATAAGTCTGTGACAAATTGCCCAAATTTAGACGTCTGGATGTTGATGTGTCTGTTGTTGGCGGTTATGCTCTGTGCTTATCACTGAATACCAATGCTGCTTTAGATGAGAAAAACGCATCATGATTGAATTAAAACTGCTGCGTACTTTGCAGGCGCTGCAACAAACCGGATCTTTGCAAGGCGCAGCCAGCCGGCTTTTTGTCACTCAGTCAGCTTTGTCACATCAGCTCAAAGATGCGGAGCTCTCGCTTGGCGCCAGTTTGTTTGTGCGTAAAACCCAGCCGGTACAATTTAGCCACCAAGGCAAATTGTTGTTGGATTTAGCGGCCAGTGTGTTGCCTTTGGTTGATACAGTCAGCCAACAGTTGAAAAGTGGTGAGCTACCGGCGCAGCAGCTGCGTTTAACAGTGGAATGTCATGCCTGTGTACACTGGTTATTACCGGCCATTAAAGCTTTCCGTCAACAATGGCCCGACGTTCAGCTGGTGCTGGAGACTGACATTCAGCATCATGCAGTGGAAGTAATGCTCAAAGATGAACTGGATTTAGTGCTGACAACAGACAGGCGGCTGGAGCCGCAGGTGGCTTATCAGCCGTTGTTTGAGCTGGAGTTGTTTGCTTTTATGGCGCCGGAACATGCACTGGCAACACAAGCCTTTATTTCGCCTGCTGATTTAGCCATTGAAAAACTGCTGGTATATCCGATACCGCCGGAGCGGCAGGATTTGTTTCGCCATTTTCTACAAAAAACCACTTTTAGTGGGGAGCTCAGACAAGTGGCGCAAGCCAGTCAGATGTTGCAACTGGTGGCAGCAGGAGAGGGGATTGCAGTGTTACCAGGCTGGCTGGCGGAGCCTTTTGTCAGTCAGGGTCTGGTTAAAGTAAAAAGGCTGGGTGAACAAGGTTTAAAACGCCAGATGTATCTGGCAAGCCGGCGGGACGATAAAAGTGCCGCTGTCAGCGCTTTTTACCAGTTGCTCCGCCGTTATAGCCCGCAAGCCTATTCGCCGGCAGAGCTGTTATTGGCCAATTCCTGAATGCTTTAGTACAAAGCGGTGGATAAAAAAACCTTATCCACCGGCATCATAAAAGCAGATGCTGTTTTATTCATATGGCAGGGGGTCGGTCACCTGATTCAGTGCAAAAGCTTCCAGCCGCTCCTGACAAGAACCACATTTACCACAGGCTTTTTCGCGGCCATTGTAACAAGTCCAGGTTTTACTGTAATCAAGCCCCATCTGCAGACCGTCTTTCAGTATTTCAATTTTGGTTTGTTGCAGATAAGGGCTGATAATATCCACCGGCTCATAATTAGCGATTTGGCAGACATCATTCATTTTTTGCACAAATTCAGGCCGGCAATCCGGGTAAATAAAGTGGTCCCCAGAGTGTGCGCCGTAATACACCGCCTGAGCATCCAGCGACACCGCATAACCCACCGCCAGGCTTAATAAAATCATATTGCGGTTCGGTACCACAGTGGATTTCATATTGTCGGCGGCATAATGGCCTTCCGGCACTTCAATGTCGTCAGTTAATGACGAGCCGCCAATCAATTGGTTAATCGCTGATATATCAACAATTTTATGATGGATGCCCAGCTCCTGACAGACGTTTTGCGCGCAAATCAGCTCTTTGACATGGCGCTGACCATAGTTAAAAGACAAGGCATACACTTGATGGCCGGTACGAATGGCATTATGCAGCACGGTAAAGGAATCCATGCCACCTGAATAAATCACAACAACTTTTTGCGGCATTCTTGCAGCTCCCGTTATAATGGTCAGCAATTTGGGGCGCGCATTGTACTGCATAATCGCCAAGGTCTAAAGGAAATCAACTCAGCGTGTATAAAGTTAACGAAATTTTTGAAACTATTCAGGGTGAAGGCAACTACACAGGCACACCATCCATTTTTCTGCGTTTGCAGGGTTGTCCTGTGGGATGCTCCTGGTGTGACACTAAACACACCTGGGAAGTACAGCCTGAATTGTTAATTCAGCTGGGTGATACCACAGTCAAAAAAGCCGATTCGGATCATTGGGCGAGCAGTGATGCCCAGGGGATTCTGGCGTTGTTTGTTGAGCGTGGTTACCGCGCCCGCCATGTGGTGATCACAGGTGGCGAACCTTGTATGTACGACTTAAACCCGCTGTGTGAGCTATTACATCAACATGGCTACAGCACGCAGATTGAAACCTCCGGCACCTTTGAAATTCTGGCGCCCAAAGACACCTGGGTCACAGTGTCCCCCAAAGTAAATATGAAAGGCGGTTATCCGGTGTTGACCAGTTGCCTGGAGCGCGCCAACGAAATTAAACATCCGGTGGCGATGGAAAAACACGTGGAAGAGTTAAAA
>JAYRUI010000118.1:0-7439 GCA_041919175.1 Rheinheimera sp.
CAGCTGCTCTGTCACTCTTTCTATATCTTTTGGGTGAATTTGTTCACGGTTGGGCGGGAACTGATCGGTTTCCGGGGTGAGTTCCACAGCCTTTTGCCAGGAACTTGAACGATACAAAGTGCCGGCGCTGATATTCCAGTCCCATAATTCGTCGCCACTGCCCCAAAGTGATAAGCGTAACCGCTCTTCACTTTGTTCCAGCCTGCTCTGATAGCGGCGCATTTTCAGAATAGACAAGTGCGCTAATAACAAAGCGCCAAAAGAAAACAATAAAATAGATGAAAGGATATAAGGCATGGTACCTTGCCAGTCCAGTGCCAGCACCGGAAGTGGCAGCATTAAAACCAGGCATAACAACGCGTTGTTGTTGATTTTTTTATTGTTTTTCACACGTCTGTACGTCAGAAAGGCTGTTAAGACTAAGTTATATAAATTTGCCTGAGCTGTCAAAGCCAATCTGGGCGCGCTTTGGCACGCGCCTGATGGTTATTCAGCCATTGTTAACTGCATTAACAATGCTGTTGCTGTTTCGGCACTCATCGACCGCATATGCGAATGCTCAGGAGCATCACTGGTCGCCAAAAAAATAGCGTCATAATCCGGTGCCAGCAAACTCTGACAAAAAGCCGTGAAGTCAGCCAGTGTTAATACATTCAGCTCATGCTGAATTTGTTCTGATAAACAACATTGGTAGTCGCCCTGACCAATGGCAAGCCAGATGCGTTTTGCCCTGTTGCCAAGGCTGTTGTCGCGCTCGCGGATCTGGCTGCATAAACCTTGTTTTAATGCCGAAAATTCATCGCTGTCGAGTTCCGGCAATTCACTGAGAAAGCGCTGATAAAAACTTAAAGTGGCCTGATATAAAAATTTGGCATCAGCTCTGGGCGACTGAATATAAAACGCCATGCCTGGCCTTAAATTCATTGGCACATAACCTGTACCTACCAGATAACCAAGCTGCTGCTCTGTGCGAAGCTCATGAAAATACTCAGGTGAAATTAAATGGTTGGCGAGCATAAACAGCGCCATGGTTTTGGGGTCACGATCGCGTGCCGGTAAATAAATGACCAAAGCTTCGTCATCTTGTGCCAACGGCAATTCCAGCCAGATGGGGCCGACACTTTCGGTGTTATGGCTGTGGCGTTCCAGCCGCTGGCAGCGCTGCTGTGGCACTGTATCCAGCCAGGAGGCAAGTTGTTGTTGCAACATAGCGGCATCCTGCTCTGTCCAGTGACCAATCATCAGGGCTTCCAGATGCACTTTTTGAAACATCCGGGCATAAAACGCCTGAAAGTCCGCGAAACTGCAGTTATCGAGCACCTTGGCCAGGGTGTCTGATTCCGGATTCAATGGCTGTAACAAGGCCGACAACTTACTGAACAGCTGGGTAATAGGTTTATTTCGTGCCTGATTCTGCCAGTGTTGTACCAGCTGACGCTGCAGTTCGGTAAATCTTGCAGCGCTCAGTTGCCGTTGTGGCATTTGCAATAAAATATCGTGTAATAAACCAATCTGATTGCCGGCTAATCCGCTGCAATGCAAAGTCAGGCCATGTTGTTGTACATGCAGGTTGTAGTGCAGGCCTGCAGTAGTGGCGGCATAAAACTGCTCATTAATGTCATCCAGAAAAAGCTCAAGCCAGAGTTTTGTCAGCGCAAGGGCTGTCATATCCATCAGGGTATTGGGCAGTGTGAGCTCAACAAAAATATGGCCTTTTGGCGTTTGAAAGTCAGCATCCGGTTTAAACCACAACTTCAGGCCGTCGGCCTGATAATAGAGTTGTGGCAGTTGCCTGCTGGCCGATTTATCCAGCAACTGTAATTCATCGACCAGATAAGGGTTGTTTTTTGGCAGATGACAATCCGGCAGAGGTTTTGCCTTTTGCAATTTGTCCAGCAGCCCGGCGCTTAGCGGCAGTTGGCTATAAGGGGTATGGTACCAGCGCGCTTGCCGGTCAACGGCCACATCAGGGGCTATCAGCATCAGCCGCAGATTGCGTTCGTGAAAATAACTTAATAATTGCTGATAAAACTCCGCTGTTGGCGTTTCCATCCGGTAATCGCCAAACACATAATCTTCTTGCGGATAATGCTGCAGGTTGACCGCCAAATCACTGGCCAGTTGCAACGGCGTTTTTTGTTCCTGATATAAAAAGCTCCAGCGCACCAGTTTTTGCCGTTCGGAAAAAATTTCGGCCGGAAAAGGTTGTTGTTTCAGCATCGCCAGATAAGAAAAGCTGGCGAGCAAAATATCGTCCAGCGCATGCATACCTTGAGGTGTTAGTTCAAACGCCAGCGTAAAGTCTTTGTAATTACTGCCATCGATACCACCGCCCGCACTTAAAGTGTTCACCAGTCCACGGCGTTTTAAGTGGCTTAACAACGAGCCTTCACCTTCATCCCCTAATAAATGCGCGAGAAAACTCACCAGTTTATAGCGATACCACGGCTGGATGTCGGGCAGGGCAAAACTGGCAACAAAACGTTGGGTCGGTTTATGCGGCTGAATATTCAGTTGAATGCCCAGATGTTCTTCCAGATAAAGTGGCGGCACTAAAGCGGCTTTTGGCGGCAGGCCCTGCGGTAACGTCGAAAAATAACGTTGAACCCATTGCGCCTGAATGTCGAGCGGTGCATTGGAGACCAGTGTTAAGGTCATTCTGCTGGCGCTGTATTGTTGCTGGTAAAAATCGCGGACAGCCTGTTGGGCACTTTGTTCTGGTCTGTCGTCCAGCGTGGTCAGATTTCCCACCGAAAATTTGGCAAAAGGGTGGTCGGGGTTAATGCTTTCTTTATGGGCCTGATAAATACGGCGGCCATCGTCTTTGAGTTTCATCGAAAACTCAGCTTCGATGGCATGGCGTTCTTTGTCGACAGCTTCGGCACTGAAGAGCGGGGCGCTCAGCATATCGGCAAAACGCTCAAGCGCCGCAGTGAAAGCATCGTGGGCGATGTCAAAATAAAAACAGCTGTGTTCTGTGCCTGTCCAGGCATTGTGGCTGCCGGCATTGGCAGCAATAAACTGCTGATAACTCCCTTCTTTCGGGAAGTTTTCTGAACCTAAAAAAACCAGATGTTCTAAAAAGTGGGCCAAACCTTCACGGTCAGCCGGGTCATCAAAATGACCAACGTTGACGGCCATGGCTGCCGCACTTTTTTCTGCGTCCTGTTGTTGTACTAACAGCACCCTTAAACCGTTGGCAAGTGTCAGCGGCTGATACTGGCGTTGGTCGTTAGGGCTTTGCACCATATGACTTTTTTTCAATTCAGGCCTCGTGTGGCTGAGCGTCGGGACGAGTAATGCAGTGTCTCATCATATCGATTAGGAATATAAAGCAGAAATTTTATGCTTTATTAACAGTTACTGTGACCGCAATCTTTCATTATCATAGCGCACTCTTTTCGCGTTGGTCGCGAAGTTGTTTAGGTGTACAAATGGTCAATCTGGTTATCATGCGGCACGGTGACGCCGAGCCACACAGCAGTCAGGATAGTCAAAGGCAGCTTACTGCCAAAGGCCGGGACGAAGTAACCCAAATGGCGTTATGGGTCTCGCAACATTATCAGGCTTTTGACTTAGTGTTATGCAGTCCTTATATCCGCACCCGCCAAACCGCCGATTTAATGCTTAATGCCCAACCTGCCGGTGTTAAGCTGGAAATTTTACCCGAACTGGTGCCAGAGGGCGATAGTCATCAGGTACAACTTTATATCGATGCGCTGCGTGAAAACAATAAAGAATTGAGGCTGTTACTGGTGTCTCATATGCCGCTGGTCAGTTTTTTGGTGGAAACTTTTACTAAATCAGGCAATACCCCGATCTTTGAAACTTCAGGTCTGGTGGGGATCCATTACCAGCCGGGTGAAGCGGGTAAGTTGTTAGAGCGTCTGGCGCCAGCTGATTTAGCTTTGCTTAGCCATTAGCTAAAAGATTAGCTCAGCCATTAACAAAGTGCAGATGATGCAAACTCGCTGAAAAGCGCCGCTTTAAAGCGGCGTTTTTAATAACACCAATAAAGCGCCGTCACGGCCCCAGTGCGTTGGCGCTGTATGAAAAGCCCGCACATTCGGATGTTGAATCAGCCAGTTCGGTACTTTACGCGCCAGAATGCCACTGCCTTGCCATGCACAATACAAGCGCAGTTAAAATGCTCCCGCTGACAATAAGCCAACAAACCCGCCAGTTCAGTTTTGGCTTGTTGCTGACTTAACCCATGTAAGTCCAGCACCACGCCTGGCTGGTAATCACCACGTTTAAGGTTTTTGGCCAGATGGGGATCTTCACCGGGTTGTACATAACGAATAATGCTGCCGTCGGGTTGATAACCTTCAAACTCATCGGAGAAGTAGAATAAATGTGGCTCTTCTGCTTCGACAGACGTCTTTACGGCAGTTTTTTTGTTGCGGGGCGGACGGGCAGGCGGTATCTTGTCCTGCGCCATAGGGCGGGCGCCCGTGACGGAGTCCCGGAACAGCTGAATTTCTTCTTCACTAAGTAACTGAGGTTTGCGCATCCGCGCAAGTCTATACAAAGAGCAATGCGAAATAAATGACTGAACATCAACCTTTTGAACTGACCGCAGAATTAATCAACGAAGCAGTCGGTGAACTGTTTTCTATTCATGACTGGCTGCGCTGGGCCGTTTCTCAGTTTAATGCGGCAGATCTGTATTTTGGTCATGGCACCGACAATCCGTGGGACGATGCCGGTCAACTGATGGCTTTTACTTTGCATTTCACCCATTTGGCTGAACCCGCTTTATTACAAACCCGGCTCACCAGCAGTGAAAAACGCCGTTTTGCCGCGCTGGTACAACAACGGATTGAACAACGGATACCCTCTGCTTATTTAACCCAACAAGCGTTTTTTGCCGGTTTACCTTTTTATGTCGATGAACGGGTGTTAGTGCCACGTTCACCGATCAGTGAACTCATTACCCGTCAGTTTGCCGACTGGTTTCCGGTTGAAGCACCACAGCGTATTTTGGATTTATGTACAGGCTCTGGTTGTATTGCGATTGCCTGCGCACATTATTTACCCGAGTCAGAAGTGGATGCGGTGGATATCAGCGAAGATGCGTTGATGGTGGCCGATTTAAATATCAGCCAGCATGGTTTAGAGCACCGGGTATTCCCTATTCAGTCCGACTGTTTTGCCGCATTGCCAGGCCAGCAATATGATTTGATTGTCACCAACCCGCCTTATGTTGACGCTGACGATATGGCTGATTTACCGGCCGAATATCACCATGAGCCTGAGCTTGGTCTGGCGTCCGGCGTCGATGGCCTGGAGCTGACGCGGCAAATTTTGCGTGAAGCGGCAGCACATTTAACTGACAACGGCGTGCTGATTTGTGAAGTGGGCAATTCGATGGTGGCGCTTGCAGAACAAATGCCGGATGTGCCTTTTCACTGGATAACTTTTAACAACGGCGGTGACGGTGTATTTGCCCTGACCAAAGCGCAGCTGGTGGCCCATCAACAGCAGTTTGAGGAATAACCATGGCAGGTAACAGCATTGGCGAATTGTTTCGTTTAACGACTTTTGGCGAAAGCCATGGTCCGGCTATTGGCGGTATTGTGGATGGTTGCCCACCTGGTTTAACACTGGACTTAGAGGCTATTCAGCACGATTTAGACCGCCGCAAACCAGGCACGTCCCGTTACACCACCCAAAGGCGCGAAGATGATGTGGTGAAAATTTTATCCGGTGTGTTTGAAGGCGTGACTACCGGCTGCTCTATTGGCTTATTGATTGAAAACACCGATCAGCGCTCACAGGATTATTCCGCCATTAAAGATGTGTTCCGCCCTGGGCATGCCGATTACACCTACTGGCACAAACACGGTATCCGCGATTATCGCGGTGGTGGCCGCTCTTCTGCTCGTGAAACAGCGGTACGGGTGGCGGCTGGTGCTATTGCCAAACAATATTTAAAACAACGGTTTGGTGTGGAAGTGCGCGCTTATTTAGCCCAGCTTGGACCGGTCAAAGCGGAGAAACTGGACTGGGCGCAAGTGGAGCAAAACGATTTTTTCTGCCCTGATGCCGATAAAATTGAAGCGCTGGATACTTTTATGCGGGATTTGAAAAAATCCGGTGATTCAGTGGGCGCCCGAATTAACCTGGTGGCCAGCAATGTGCCTGTGGGTTGGGGCGAGCCGGTGTTCGACCGCTTAGATGCCGATATTGCCCACGCCATGATGAGCATTAATGCGGTGAAAGCCGTTGAAATTGGTGATGGTTTTGCGGTGGTGGAGCAGCAGGGCTCAACGCACAGAGATGCACTGACGCCAACAGGTTTTACCGCCAATCATGCCGGTGGCATTTTAGGCGGCATTTCGTCAGGCCAGGATATCCGCGTCAGTATTGCGCTGAAACCTACCTCCAGCATCAGTATTCCTGGTGCCAGCATTAACACCAGCGGTGAGCCGGTGGAAATGCTCACCAAAGGCCGGCACGACCCTTGTGTCGGCATTCGTGCCGTGCCCATTGCTGAAGCCATGCTCGCAATAGTACTGATGGATCATTTCCTGCGCCATCATGCCCAAAACCATCAGGTATCGGTGACAACACCGGATATCGCCCGTATTGGCCGTGGTGGTTAGCGCAGGGGTTGAGCTGAGTAGAGTTCGGCGTATAGCAGTGCCGGTTCACAGATCCAGCGCTATGCCATTGACAGCTACAACGCTACAATAGCGCCCCTTTGCGCCACCCGAAATAAACAACGACGCTCAGGCGTCGTTGTTGTTTATAAAGCTGCAGTGCTGTTATGCCAATGGAGTTAATTGTGAAAATGTCGAGCGCCCAAACGCTGAGTCTGGCGTATTTTGCCTATTTTGCCGTGCTTGGGGTTTTTGTGCCTTATATCGGCCTTTTCCTTGATGGCAGGGGGCTGAATTCAGAAGAAATTGGTTTGTTGCTGGCGCTTGTCACTGGCATGCGGATTGTTGGCCCCAGTTTATGGGCCAGTCTGGCAGCACGAAGGCAAGATCCGATAGGGGTGATGCGCTTTGGGGCAGTGCTTGCCACTATCGGCTGGCTCAGCAGTTTTTATGATGGTGGTTATTGGCCGCTGGTGGCTGGGCTTGCACTTTACAGTTTGTGCTGGACGGCCATTTTGCCGCAGCTGGAAAGTTCAGCTTTTTATTATCTCGACAACAACACCTCGCGCTATAGCAAAGTGCGCACTGCGGGCTCTGTCGGTTATATCGTGTTGGTGATGCTGGGCGGCTGGTGGTTTCAGCACACAGGGCCACAAATGTTGCCGCACAGCGCTTTGTTATTTTTGCTGTTGATGCTTGGCACTTTGTGGCTGTTGCCAAAGTTTTCGCTGGAAAATACCGCCGACAGCCAGCCTTTTCAGTTTCGTCAGCTATGGACGCACAGTGCCTTTGTGAAGTTTATGCTGGGCGCCTTTTTTATGCAGATGAGCTTTG
>JAYRUI010000119.1:0-7431 GCA_041919175.1 Rheinheimera sp.
TAGCCGTTCACTAAATAACTGATCCTAATTGTGATACACCGTCTTCAACCCATGTTTTCCGCCAGGAAACGGGGCTGCCGTTTCCATAAAATGGTCTACCTGCTCCAGTAGTTCATCCATCGTTTTACATCGATGGTTGCGAGTAATCGTTTCATGCAGCGCATGCCAGAGCTTTTCTATTTTGTTATGCCACGGGCTGTAAACAGGTAAAAAAAGCAGCTTGAACTTTGGGTTTTCTGTCAGCCACTTTTGCGTTTTCTTACTCTTGTGAATGATGTAATTATCCACAATAAAGGTCACGCTTTTAGCTCGCCTGTACTGACCTTTGACCTTCTCCAGTAACTCGATAAACAGGTCGCTTGTTTTTCGCTGTCCACTTACATAGCTGATTTGCCCCGTTTGGCTGTGCAGTGCTCCGGCTAAATAGTGTTTCTTGTTTTGTCCTGGTGTCGCGACTTTACGCTGCTGCCCCTTGATACCCCACTCAGCCCCAATCTTCGGGTTCAGGTGGATATCCACCTCATCTTCATAAAACACCGGATGGTCGGTACTGCTGTTGTCCAGCGCTTCTCGCATCGCTGCTAACTTCGCTTCTTTGTCAGGGTCTTTGATGTACAGCGTTGGTGCTGCTCGCCGCCAGACAATACCAAGCTTTGGTAACCAACGTCTGATGGTGGAACTATGCACCTTGATGCTGCACAGCTTTCTGAGCAGCAACGCGAACAACTCAGTACTCCAGCGTGAGCGCTGATAGCCCAAGGTTCGTGGCGTTTGCTCCAATAACAATCTCAATACTTTACATATAAAGGCTTTGGGCTGGCGAACTGGCCTGCCAACTCCTTTTGTATTCAAGCCATCAACACCGGCCACTTCGTACCAGGCGAGCCAGCGGTTCACAGATGAACGCCCCGCCTGAAGCACACGGGCGACTTCAGATTTGGAGGTCCCTTTTAACACCAGCAGAACCGCATTGGCTCTGCGGCATAGGTCTTTATCTCTGGTTTTATGAATGACTTTCTTCAAACGACGGGTTTCAGCGCCATGGAAAAATGTTATTTTGTTCATACTCAATGCGGTTCGTGATTTGTGTGGTTTGGCGACTGATCAGATCGCTCAAACCGCATTGAGTTCCCGTCTGCAAGTGATCTACTAATTGGAACTAATGAAATGGACACCTCTATCAAACGGCTTCTATGAGCCATGCTGAAGGTGTTACTCATCTGCAAATGAAGAGGTGTCCAATGAAACAAATTATCGCAATCGATTTGGCAAAGCGAGTTTTTCAAATACACATACCCGCCAGTGGTGAAAGCCCAGTTATAAACAAGGTTCTGAGCAGAAATAAACTCCTCGCTTATATTGCTAATCAACCACAGAGCATCGTGGTGATGGAAGCTTGTGGTACGGCTAATTATTGGAGTCGTCAATTCGAGCAGCTGGGCCATGAGAGCAGACAAATTAGTCCACAGTATGTTGCACGATTTCGGATTGGGAATAAAAACGATAAAAATGACGCTATTGCTATCAGCGAAGCGTTTAGCAGACCTGATATGCGGTTTGTTCCGATTAAAAATATTGAACAACAAGACCGGCAATGTTTGCATCGCGTACGGCAGCGCCTTGTCAAAAACCGTACCGCCATTGTCAATCAAATCCATGGTTTAGCTGCTGAATATGGTATTGACTTATCAGAAGGCAAACACAAAATGCTCTGTGAAGTGCAGGACGCACTTGAAGATGGGGGCAATGAGTTGTCTCCCATTTTTCGTGAGCTGCTGCAGGAACTTTATCTTGAATTTAAAGACGTTGATTTGAAGATCCAAAAACTTTCTGCTCGGATTTCACAGTTGAATAGCGTCAGTGAAACAACACAGAAGTTACTGACTATCCCTGGTGTGGGGCCACTGAGTGCTTCAGTGCTTGGGATCGAACTTGGCGATGGAGCTTGCTTTAAAAATGGTCGACATTTTTCAAGTTATCTTGGCCTTGTTCCGAAAGAACGTAGCAGTGGTGGCAAAGTCCGGCTTTTAGGGATCACAAAACGGGGAGACTCCTATTTACGTGGGTTGTTGATCCATGGTGCCAGAGCTGTGGTTTATAGGGTAAAAGAGTTGCCATCGGAACGATGTGATAAGTTACAGATTTGGTTGAAAAAAATTATCAGCCAAAGTGGCGTTAACAAAGCCATTGTCGCTTTAGCGAACAAAAATGCCCGGATGGCATGGGCGATAGTTAAAACAGGAGAGTCATATAAAGCCGTGTGAAAATTTACTTAAGTTGTTAATGTAAGTTGATGTTCTGACAGGTAGAACCGACTTCCCGAAAACCTGGTAAATAACTTGGCTGAAAAAGCCATGGAACTAATGAGGACGGGAAGTGCGGATTTTCATCAGGGCTCATTGAAGCCGAATATATGCTTGCAACTATTCTGTCAGTTGTCACTTATCGGAGTCAAAAAGGTTGACGCCATGAGGTGTCCATATAAGTTATTTAGTGTTTTAGCGCGGTTGCAAGAGGTGAATGCTGCGCCTGAAGTGATTATTGTCGCCATAGAAAATACCGACAGGATGAGAGATTTGTACCCAACTATCAATCAGGAGCCACAAGGCCCGGTAGGTATTGGTGGTGGCGCGGCAAAGTTTTTAAGTTTTATCAAAAGCGAACTTATCCCTTTTGTGGACAACAAATATCGCACGCACGATTTTCGCGTGATAGCCGGCGCCTCTGCCGGTGGTGTGTTTGTGTTGTACGCTTTGCAAACCGAGCCCGGACTGTTTCAGGCGCATTTAGCTTATAGCCCGGCAGTGTGGTGGGATTATGGCGCTCAGGCAAAAAGTACCAAAGAGTTTGTGTCTAAAACCAAAGAGTTAGACAACTATCTTTATCTCAATATCGGTGAAGAAAGTGGCTTTATGCGAGAGCGATATGACGATATGCGCAACTTTATTGTGTCTAATAAGCCGGCCGGCTTAAAGTTCATCAGCGATGAATTTGCCAATGTACCGCATGCGCTCACTTCGGTTGCCGGGATTTTTAATGCGTATCAGAATTTGTTTTTGCCTGTTCAGATGCCACTGCGGGCATACAAGGGCACAACAGACTCTATTGCAGATTATTACCAGTTATTATCAAAACAATATGGCGAAAAAATCTTACCGCCTGAGGTGACGGTGCGCGAGATGGGTTACCACTTTGTCAATATTGGGAAGCTTGATGAAGCAATCAAGTTGTTTCAATACGGTATCACGCTTTATCCGGCCACACCTGATGCCTACAACGGTCTGGCTTTTGGTTATGAGCAGAAAAAGATGTACCAGGAGTCGCTGGTGCAGGTGAATAAAGCGCTGTCTTTGTCGAAGCCCGGGTACGATGGTCATGACGTTTATTTAGCCCGCAAAGAGCGGTTGCTCAAGCTATTGGCAAAGTAGGGCAGGTCGGGAACCCAAACCCAACGCCGGCTGCTGCACAGTGAGCATTCAAAAGTGAGCGCGGGAGGCGCGAACGGGTGAACGGCGTAGTTGCCGGTGGTGGTTCGTGCAATACCAGCAAAAGGCACAGACTTTGGCGAATCACAAATCAACGGCATTCACTAAGCCGTTCAGCAACAGCAGATAAATATCAGACCAAAACCTAACTAAACCAACATCTCAGCAGTTATAGGCCAGTGCGCGTCGGCGCTTTGCATTAAGGCGTGGGCTGTGAGCCCGGGCACACTTTGCACTATGCAGCGGGTGGCAAAACGCTCACGGATGGTATTGAGTAATAAGGCAAAATCACCGTCGCCCGATAACAACAAAATTTCGTCGACGTCCGGCGCTTGCGTCAGCAGGTCTATGGTAATGCCTACGTCCCAGTCGCCTTTGCTGCTGCCGTCGCTGCGCAAAATAAAAGGTTTTAGTTTCACCTCAAAGCCAATATGGCGCAGTGCATCCTGAAACTTACGTTGCTGGTCGTCGTGGCGCTCTATCGCATAAGCCGTGGCGTATTGAATGTTGTATTGGCTTTGCAATTGCTGCCAGAACAGCCGGTAGTTAAAAGAACGGCCATACACTTCGCGGCAGGTGTAATAGATGTTTTGCACATCGGCAAATACGGCAATAGTTTTCAAAAGGACACCACCACAAGGTTGCGGGACACAATAAACAAGCCTTGCGCCGCAAAACAGAAAACAGAAGGCCGGATGATAACACGGCGCTATGGCGGATTTTCGCTTTAAAATCTGCTAAAGTGTCGCCAATTTTTGTGTCAGGTGAAAAACCGGCACTCTCCTTCATAGCAGGACATTGTTTGTGACCAATAACCAGATTTTACGCCGTTTACGTTATGCCTTTGATTTTAACGACAACGCCATGATGCGCATTTTTGCTCACGGTGGTTTGGAAGTGACCCGTGCTCAGGTGAGTGACTGGCTGAAAAAAGACGAAGATCCGGCGTCGACGCTGATTGACGACCTTGAGCTGGCGCGGTTTTTAAACGGTTTAATTATTGAAAAACGCGGTCGTAAAGAAGGATCACAACCAGAGCCTGAGAGCAAACTGAATCACAACATTGTGTTTCGTAAGTTAAAAATCGCTTTGGATTTAAAAGACGACGACATTCTGGCGATATTGCAGCTGTCAGATTTCCGCTTAAGCAAACACGAACTCAGCGCCTTTTTCCGTCGTCCGGATCACCACCATTACCGCGCTTGTCAGGATCAGGTGCTGCGTAACTTTATTAAAGGTGTGCAGTTAAAGCTGCGTCAGGACAGCGAAGAGTAAGTCGCTAAGCGTAAGTAGTGAAGCATAAGTAGATAAAAGAAAATATTTACTTATCAATCGATTGATAACAAAAAAGCGGCTTTATAGCCGCTTTTTTACTGGTGCCTGCAGCGGTCTGAAAGCTACAGCTGATTAAAATAATCCAAATGAGGTTTCAGCGTTAAGGCATAAGGCCGCAGTGCCTGCACCCGTTGTTTCACATAAATTTTATCCAGGCCAAGTTCCAGCAGAATTTTTGCTGCCATCAGGCCGGTTCGGCCAGAACCCCCTTTGCAATGAATGGCCACTTTGCCACCCTGACGCAGCACCTGATGCACCATGGCGCTTGCTTGTTGCCAAGCTTCGGCAAAAGCCAGGCCCGGCGCCTGATCGTCGCCGATAGGGAAGTGAAACCAGTGCAACTCCAGCTCACGGCACAAGGCGGGCAGGTCTTTTACCTGCAGCTCAGTCATTTCTTCATCCGGTGTCAGGCTGATCAGCGCTTTGGCGCCAGCGGCTTTTAGTTGTTGTAACGAGGTTTTTAAATCCACCCCTTTGCTGCCGGGGCAAGGCGTAAAAATTAATGCGGCAGTGGCTGAAGTGCCCGGGTTTATCACCAATTCGTCAAATGGATGTTGCATATCAACTCCTGTGCTTGTTGAATATTCTGCTGTTAACAGCCAGATAAAACCTGATAAAAGCAGCCATGACAATAGCTGAAAGCAAAGCTATTTCAGCAGCCGCTGCAATAACCTTTTTAAGCTGGCGGCTTTCAGTGGTTTCAGCATAAAGTGAAAACCGGCATTTTGCGCAGCGTCACGGGTTTGTTGTTGCTGATCAGCCGAATGGATCACCACAGGTGCCTGCACGGCAAAATGTTGTTGCAGCTGAGCGGCCACTTCCACGCCGGTGGCGCCCTGGTCCAGATGATAATCAAATAACAATAAATCTGGCTGGAAACCTTGTTGCAGCGCATTCACAGCGGCAAAAGGTGTGGCAACAGCCACTACTTCACAGTGCCAGCTGCGCAACAGTTCGGCCACTGCAGCCAAAAGCTGCGCTTCGTTATCCAGTAATAAAATCTTTTTACCGGCAAAATTGCCAGGCAATTCCGGCAGCACTGAAGCAACAGCGGGGGCGGCGGCTGCTTCAGCAAGCGGCACTGTAATGGCAAAACAACTGCCATTACCCGGCACCGAATAGAGTGACAGCGGGTGTTTTAACAACTGGCTGATGCGCTGGCTAATGGCCAGGCCAATGCCCAAACCTTTTTGGTCGGCTTGTGGCCCTTGCTGAAATTCCTGAAAAATCAGCGCTTGGTTGTCTTTATCAATGCCAGGGCCAGTGTCCCACACTTCAATCCGGGCAAAACGTTCACCTTGGTGGTTTTTCAGCCGTCTTACACCCAGCAGAATTTTACCTTGTGGCGTATAGCGAATCGCGTTGCTGATAAAGTTCTGAATGACTCTTTTTAATAAACGGCCATCAGTCTGCACTGTCAGCGTGCTTAAGCTACAGCGAAATTGCAGGCCTTTTTCCGCCGCCAACAGCTGGGCTTCGCGGCCACTTTGCTCCAGCAGTTGCTGTAACGCCAAAGGCCTGGGTTCAGCGCGCACCACGCCTGAATCCAGTTTGGTCAGCTCCAGAATACTGGCCAGTAACTCTTCGGCAGAATTGAGCGAAGCAGCCAGGTTTTTACTCAGTTGTTTAATCTCATTGTCTTGTGCTTTTTCGCGAATAAGGCCACAAAACAGCGCTGCCGCATTAAAAGGTTGTAATAAGTCGTGGCTGGCGGCGGCAAAAAAACGGTTTTTACTGATGGTGTGTTCTTCCAGCTGCAATTTAGCCAAAGCCAGTTGCTGGTTCAGTTGCTCAAGCTCAAAAGTGCGCTCTGTTACCCTCAGCTCCAGCGTGTTGTTACTTTGTTCAAGCTGTTGTTGTACTTCAATAAAAGAGCTGACGTCGCTGTAAGTGGTGACAAAACCTCCACCAGGTAATGGGTTACCCAACATTTCAAACACGCGGCCGTCCTGTTGTTGGCGCTGAAATTTATAGCTGCTGCCCTGGCGCAGGTAATTCAGCCTTTTTTGAATTTCCTGCTCCAGTAATTGTGGGTTCACTGGTTTGGCGCTTAACCAACCGCGTTCGGCGTTGTAGCGGATCAGCTCCGCCACTGGTTTGCCTACCTCCACAAAACCTGGCGGATAAGCAAACATATCGAGGTAACGCTGGTTCCAGGCAATCAGCCGTAAATCGGCGTCCACCACACTAATACCCATGCTGATATTGTCGATGGTGGCGCGCAGCAACGCCTGATTAAACAAATACACCTGACTGGCTTCGTCGACAAAACGTGCCACAGATTCCAGCGGTAACTGACTGTTTTTACTGGTCGCATTCAGCAGCAGCCGCATCGAAGCGCCGCCGACAACGGCCGATAAAGTGCGCTCCACCCCTTGTTGTAAATTTTGTGGCGCTTTTTTATCCAGTGGTGGGCTGCTGGTTTTTAAATGGCGTTGCAGCAGCTGTTTGGCTTCGCGTTCACCGGCAAAACGGCGCACCAATAAATAACAATCCTGCACTGTCAGCTGTACGTTCAGTTGGCTGGCATGGTTGAGGTCCGTGCGGGCGCCACGGCGTAAAAAACGGCCGCTTTCCAGCCATTCGCCAATGCCGGTGTTACTGAGCTGAC
>JAYRUI010000120.1:0-7430 GCA_041919175.1 Rheinheimera sp.
GGCATAAGCCTGTGCTTCCTGAATAAAGCGTTGTTCATCTTCCTGCGCTGCAATAGCGTCATCAAATGCCGCTTTTACTTCTTCCGGCGGACGTGCGTCGCGGAAGTTCACATCAACAATTTCCAAACCTAAGTTATAAGGTTTGATAATAGATTCGAGCTCAACGCGGGTGTTCTGACGAATCAGCTCACGACCTTTGGTCAGCACATCATCCATCATCGAATGACCGACCACATAACGCAGAGCTGCATCGGTAGCCTGCAACAGGCTTGAATCCGGATCGACCACAGTAAATTTGTATAAACGTGGATCAGCAACACGGTACTGCACTTCAAAAGTAACCCGTACCAGGTTTTGATCCTGTGTCAGCATAAAACCATCAGTTTTTAACGCCTGCACTGTGCTGATATCAACAGGTAACACTTTGTCGATAAAAGTCGGTTTCCAGTTAATACCCGGGTTTACTTCAGCGTGGTATTGGCCAAAACGTAAAATAACACCACGTTCAGATTCTTTGATGGTGTAAATACCGCTGAATAACCAGCCTAATAATGCAACGATCAGCAATAACACCAGCATGGCTGAGCCACCACTGTTGTCACTGGCTGCGCCACCTTTATTGCCACCAAAAATGCCACCGAGCTTTTTGCTCAGATTGCGGAATACTTCATCCATATCAGGCGGGCCCTGATTACGACCACCCTGATTCCAGGGATCATTGTTTTTGCCGTTATTGCCCGGCTCATTCCAAGCCATACTTCACTCCGTTCTGCTTTTGAGAGTTAAGGTTAATGTATCAAAAAGTCAGGTTCAGACCAGAAAATTTTGTAGCAACCCATCAGATTGCTTTAATAATCGGGTCCACTGCGGTTTAGCCAGAGCCAGTTTCAGCTGACAAACGCCGGCTTCATCAAAACTCTCAGCTTGTACCGCCCCCATTTCGTGCAAACGTGCTCGCCAGGCACTGGCCTCAGGTGGCAATGCCAGCTGCAACCGTAAAAAACTATCAGATAACAAACTTACAATTGCTTCAAATAACAAGCTGATGCCATTGCCATCCCGTGCTGAGATGAAAACAGCAACTGCCACACCCTGATCGTTATATTCAATACGGGGCGACTGTCCGACCAGATCGATTTTGTTATACACCATCAATTGCGGCAGCCCATCCGCCTCAATTTCATGTAACACCTGCTGCACCTGGCTGATATTGTCTGCCATCCGCGGATCGGCAGCATCCACCACATGCAATTGCAAATCAGCCTCACGGCTTTCCTGCAAGGTTGATTTAAAAGCGGCCACCAAATCGTGGGGTAAATGCCGGATAAAACCCACAGTGTCGGCAAATATCAGCTGACCAAAATCAGCCACTTTTACCTGACGCAGCGTTGGGTCTAAAGTTGCAAACAACTGATCCGCCGCATACACCTCTGCACTGGTTAACCTGTTAAACAACGTCGATTTACCGGCATTGGTATAACCAACAAAAGAAATGACGGGTATTTCAGCCCTTTGCCTGGCTTTACGGCCTTGCTCACGCTGTTTACCCACCTTTTCCAGCTTCTGGTGTAATGCTGAAATCCGGTCACGCAACAAACGCCGGTCAGTTTCCAGCTGCGTTTCGCCAGGCCCTCTTAAACCAATACCGCCCTTTTGCCGCTCATTGTCAAAACCACGAATAAGACGGGATGCCAGATGTTTGAGCTGTGCCAGTTCAACCTGCAATTTACCTTCGTAACTGCGGGCGCGCTGCGCAAAAATATCCAGAATAAGGGTAGTCCGGTCAATCACGCGGCATTGAAAAATGCGTTCCAGATTGCGGGTTTGTGCTGGTGTAAGGCTGTGATTAAAAATCACCACTGACGCTTCATAAGCCGCCACTGCTGCTGCAATTTCCTGAGCTTTACCAGTGCCGACAAATAAACGGGCATCCACTGTTGAACGGTTACAACTAACAACCGCCAATTCGTGGACACCAGCTGAGGAGACCAACATTTGCAGCTCGTGCAAATCTTCACAAGCGCTTTCTTGCGGAAAAAAAACATGCACAAGGATCGCTTGCTCAGCCATAGATTCAGGGTCAAACAAGCGTAGCTATCCCTTGTGTTATTCGATCTCGTCCATATCACCGCTGCCAGTACCATGGCTGGCCATGGTATTTACGGCGCGGGCCGGTACTACAGTAGAAATCGCATGTTTATACACCATCTGACTGACAGTGTTTTTTAACAAAATGACAAACTGATCAAAAGACTCGATTTGTCCCTGTAATTTGATCCCATTCACCAGATAAATAGAAACTGGAATACGTTCCCGTCGTAAGGTGTTTAAAAATGGGTCTTGTAAAGATTGGCCCTTTGCCATGTGCCGCTTTCCTTTTTCTTAGTTCTGATTCTTGATATATGGATTATTATATTATTTTCAAGTCGTTAAATAACGATTTTTTTCTTTGCTTATCTAGCGTAGCGAAGATAAAACAGCTTGCAAGTTTTCCGCAGGGCTAACTTCGCTTTTCAGCCAGTTTAATTCCTGCCAACTGCGCAGCCAGGTTAATTGACGTTTTGCCAGCTGCCTTGTTGCGGCGACACCACGATACACCATCTCGTCATAACTGACTAGCCCGTCCAGATAATCCCACATCTGGCGGTATCCAACACAACGCATTGACGGCAAATCTGCATGCAAATCACTGCGTTGCTTTAAATTCTGTACTTCACTCTCAAAACCTTGCTCCAGCATCTGATGAAAACGTAACTCGATACGCTGATGCAACACGGCTCTGTCTGTTGGTGCTATGGCAAATTGCTTCACCGGATAAGGAAAAACTTCGCCTTTTTCCTGAGTCCAATCCGTCAGGCTGCGACCACTGACCAGATACACTTCGAGTGCTCTGTTAATCCGTTGTGGATCATTAGGATGAATACGCGCGGCCGAAACAGGATCCACTTCAGCAAGCTGCTGATGCAATGCTTGCCAACCTTCAATAGCTGCTCTTTGTTCCAGTTCTGCCCTAATTACAGGGTCAGCTTCTGGTAATGGCGAAATACCTTCCAATAAAGCCTTAAAATACAGCATTGTACCGCCCACTAACAACGGAACTTTGCCAAGACGCTGTATATCTGCGATATGCCACAGGGCATCACGGCGAAAATCAGCGGCCGAATAAGCCAAGGCCGGATCCAGAATGTCTATCAGCCGGTGCGGCGCTATCGCTTGTTCTTCTTTGGTGGGTTTGGCTGTGCCTATATCCATACCCCGATAAATAAGCGCGCTGTCGACACTGATAATTTCGGCATTCAGCTCTTTGACAAGGTCAAAAGCCAGCGCAGTTTTACCTGAGGCTGTAGGCCCCATCAGAAATATCACCGGCTTGTTCATGTTTTTGACCTCAATAATGCCACGGCAGCAGAAATATCCAGCTCAGTGGCACACCAACAAGTCGGCTCAGACAGTTGTGGTGCAAAATAGTTTAAAAAAACCGGCAAATGAAACCAATGCTGCTTTAGTCCAATATCCAGTAATAAGCGGATCAACACGGCAGCATTGGCCTGCTCCGGCCATTGTTGCCACCATAATGGCAACCAGACGCTGATATCACTGGCTTTGAGTAAAACAGGCACAGCGCGCACTATCAGCACCTGATTATTCAGCAAAAAATCAAAGCCCAATAAAGCAAGCGCCTCAGCATGTTGGACTAACAACTGTTTTTCAGCGGCTGACACCGACAAACGCAGCGGCAGCAATAAAGAAGCTGAAGTAGGTGGCTGCTGACACCAAAGTGGCGCTAGTGTTGCCGGCATATCCACCAGCAGCAAAGTGCTATTTATACTGGTCACAGCAAAACCATCCCCTGCATCAAGCCAGCCAGCTACGGCTATGTTGTCACTCTGCGTGGAATTGGTGCCTGAGTGTAGGCTTACAGGCGCATAAACCACTGAACTCTGGTGATGTGACAAGCTGTTGTGTTGATGCTGCACATTGTGCGCACTTGCCGGAACACCGGATCGCACGCCCGGTTCCGGCGCTGTTTCAACAGCACCGATACTGTTTTTAATAGGCCAGCCACCGGCCTGCCCTGCAGCTTGCGGCCCCCGCGACAACACTGCGCCAGAGCTCCTGCCGGCCGCGCCTGCATAAGATGGCCGTGGCGCATGCATGGTGGCGTAAGAAAGCGCGGTTTCTGGCGTGTTTGTATTGTGAGCCGTTGTATGCGTTGCAGATGCTACTTCAGCGTGTTGCACTGGCTGAGACTGAGCAATTTCAGGATAAAGCCTTGGCTGATCACAAACCTGCGCCAGGGCGCTGACGACAAAATCATGCACCAGCCGCGCCTGATGAAAACGCACTTCGTGTTTGGCCGGATGCACGTTGACATCCACTTGCGTTGGGTCCAGTTCCAGATACAACACAAAAGCCGGTTGTATACCAGGGGCCAGGTTGTCGCCATAAGCCTGCCGGATGGCATGATTGAGCAATTTGTCGCGCATCATACGGCCATTGACGTAACTGTACTGGCAAGCCGGTTGCGCCTGACAAGCCTGCGGCAGCTGCACCCAGCCCCATAAATGCATATTTTCGTAGCGACTTTCGACAAACAGGGCTTGTTCAATAAAGTTGCGGCCACAAAGCTGCGCCAGGCGCTTTTCTTTGCCTGCGATATCGGACACAGCCTTCAGCGCCCTAACACTCTGGCCGTTGTGATTGAGCTGCCAGCTGACATCAAAACGACTGAGCGCAAGGCGTTTTACCAGTTCATCAATATGGCTGAATTCGGTTTTATCGGAGCGTAAAAAACGCCGTCTGGCCGGCGTATTAAAAAATAAATCCAGCACTTCAATGGACGTGCCGACAGGATGCGCCGCAGGTTTCAGTTGCACCTGCATATCACGGCCTTCAGCCATCGCCTGCCAGGCACTGTCCTGGGTGGCCGTTTTAGAGGTTAACGTCAGACGTGAAACAGAGCTGATACTGGCCAGCGCTTCGCCGCGAAACCCCAGGCTTAAAATTTGTTCTAAATCAGAAAGTTCACTGATTTTACTGGTGGCATGACGACAAAGCGCCAGCGTTAGTTCGCCTTGATTGATGCCACTGCCGTTGTCGCGGATGCGGATAAGCTTGCTGCCGCCTTTTTCGATGTCGATAACAATATTATCGGCGCCGGCGTCCAGACTATTTTCCACCAACTCTTTCACCACTGAAGCCGGGCGCTCCACCACTTCACCAGCGGCGATTTGGTTAGCAAGCTGTGGTGATAAAACCTGAATAGGCATTAGTTCGGGATCCTAAGCACCTGACCGACCTGAATATTGTCGCTTTTGAGTTTGTTGTGACTACGCAGCACCGCCATGGGTAACCCATATTGTTTGGCAAGGCCTGACAGGGTCTCGCCTCTTTTTACCTGATGCACTGTCGGGCCATTGTGACTTGCTGTTGCAGTGCGCGGCCCCGCAATCACTGGCTGTGCCTGTCTTTGAAGCTGGCTTTGCGACGTAGCAGCACGATTTGATTCAGCACGTACAACCACGGGCCGGCTGGTATTGGCAGCAGAGGCCGTTTGACTGCGGTTCACTGGTGCAGCGCCCTGACGTTGTGCTAACCATGAATCTGCCGGCGGCGTCTGGATAAAATGTTGTTTCAGCGCTTTAAAAATGGCGTTAGCCAGTTTTTGCTGATGAGAAGAAGATTTTAGTTTTTGCTCTTCAGTCGGGTTTGAAATATAACCTGTCTCTACCAGAATGGACGGAATATCCGGCGCTTTGAGCACCCCTAAACTGGCTGCCTGCGGTTCTTTTTTATGTAAGTGAGTGACCCGCCCCATCTCTGCCAGCACCCGCCTGGCCACTTCAAAACCAGTGGTCATTGAGTGGTTCATTGATAAATCGAGCACTGTTTGTGCCAGGTAACGTTCGTTGGCTGAGTCTTTAATCACCTCTGCCACACCACCCAGCAACTCAGAATGTTGTTCTGTCTGTTCCAGCATACGGCCCACTTCAGTGGTGGCGCGACGCAGCGACAATACCCACACCGAAGCACCGTGGGCTTTACGGTTAGTCACAGCATCCGCATGCACTGAAACCAATAAGTCGGCTTGTTTGTTGCGCGCCAGATCCGGCCTTTTGCTTGGGTAAATGTAATAGTCCGAGGTACGGGTTAACACAGCCCTGAAACCAGGCTCTTTGTTAATCAGCGCCTGCAGTTTTTCCGAGACCGCCATAGTCACGTGTTTTTCGTAGGTGCCTTTGGGGCCGACAGCGCCAGGATCATGACCACCATGGCCCGCGTCTATCGCAATCACAATTTCACGCCCACCGGCACGTTGTGGCCTGGGTGGCGGTGGCGCCGAAGCAGCCTGCTCTGCCTGCACATCGGCAATGTCCAGCACCAGTCTGTGGCCATAACGGTCTGAAGGTGGCAAGGTAAAAGCTTTTTCACGGGCGGCACGGGTCAGCTCCACCTGCAACAAAATGCCACGATTGCCGGCGAGTTTTTTCACTCTGATGTCTTTAATCAGTTCCGATTCACCGGACATTTTGCCAAGGGATGGGCTTTGAATGTTGCTGATTTCCAGTTCAACCGTTTGCTGGTTTTGGTTCAGCAAGCGGTATTGCGCTTTGCCGCTGACATCAAACACCACGCGGGTACTGTCAGGCGACGGCCAAATCCGCACACTGTCAATTTTTTCAGCGGCAAAGGCTGGCATTAAAGTCAGACTCAGACAAAACAACCCGATCATTCTGAGCATTGTGAGTTCCCGTTCACTGCATCAAGCATTTGTTGCCCAAGAGCAGTGGTGGCCGTCAGTATGGCCTTTCTGGTGGATGAATCGATAGTATCAAGTTCCAGCGTTACATCCGGCACCGGTAGCAAGGGTGCGCCCCGTTCCGGCCATTCCACCAGACATAAGTTGCCGTTGGCAAAATAATCACGAATGCCCATAAATTCGAGCTCTTCGGGGTCGTGCAACCGATATAAATCAAAGTGATAAGCGTCAAGGCCAGGCAGCTGATAAGGTTCCACCAGCGTGTAAGTCGGGCTTTTGACATTGCCCTGGTGACCTAAAGCCTGCAACAAACTGCGGCTAAAGGTGGTTTTGCCGGCACCCAGGCCACCTTGCAAATAAATCACACCACCGCCGCGACAGGCTTGTGCCAATTGGCTGGCAAGTTCAGCAGTCTGTTCTTCGTTGTGCAAAATACGTTGGTAAAGCGCCTTGGCCATGCCAGTCCTCAAATCAGGAGTCGTGAAATCTAAATAAGCTTTTATCTGCCTGTCCGGTCAGCGTCTTCGCTGCGGTTTGGCTTTCTGCGGCCTATGCTATCAAATTCATCAGATCAGAACCACCTTGAATACCAACAGATTACAGCCGTTGCGTTCAATTTAGCCCCTTGTGTTAACATAATCGCCTTTTTGTACCCGGACTGATTTCTGGC
>JAYRUI010000121.1:0-7427 GCA_041919175.1 Rheinheimera sp.
CATAACTAAAAAATACCTTTAAACCAGGATTTATATGACGACTTCAACTCCAGCATTGGCCAGCCAGCGCCAGTGGTTTGGCCATCCGGTTGGCCTTTATGTCTGTTTTTTCACCGAAATGTGGGAGCGTTTTGCCTTTTACGGTTTAAAAGCCCTGCTGTTTTTATACCTGACCAAACACCATTTATTTTCTGACAATGACGGTTATTTGCTGCTTGGCACTTACGCTGGCTTAGCTTATGCGTTGCCGGTGGTAGGCGGTTTACTGGCGGATAAATATCTGGGCATGCGAAAAGCGGTCACCTTTGGTGGCGCTTTAATGGCGGTCGGTATGCTGGGTATGGCGTATCGCGGTCATGCAGCAACGGTGGAAGCAGGGCAGGACGCTTTGGCCGTGCAAATTATGTATGCGTCACTGGCTTTAGTTGCAGTGGGCGTTGGTTTTTTAAAACCGAATATCTCTACTATTGTCGGCCGTTTGTACAGCGACACAGATCCACGCCGTGACTCGGCTTTTACGCTGTTTTATATGGGCATTAATTTAGGCGCTTTTGCTTCCAGTCTGTTTGTTGGCTGGATAGGTGAAGCTTATGGCTGGGAATATGGTTTTGGCTCAGCCGGTATTGGTTTATTGCTGGGTTTAGTGGTGTTCAGCACCCAGAAAAAACATTTACATGGTCAGGCTGAGCCAGCCAGACCTGAATTATTAAGTGAAAAAGTCTGGGGTATTGGCCGCGAAAAGCTGATTTATCTGCTGGCTATTGCCGGTGTGTTAGTCGTGCAGCAAATTCTGCAAATCCGCTTTGATTTTGGTGCGCTGGCTGCAGTGCTTGGCCTGGCGGAAGGTGCCCAAATTACGGCCACTGAAGTGGTGGCTATTGCGCTTACTATCGGGCTGTTGGTATGGTGGTTTAAGTTTATTTTTGTTGAATGTAGCCCGCTTGAGCGCGCCAATATGATAGTGCTGATGGTGCTGATTGCCATTTCTGCGGTGTTCTGGGGTTTGTATGAACAAACTTACGGCACCTGGCTGGCGTACTCAGATCGGGTGATGAATAGCCACACTTTTAATTTTGGCTTATTTGATTTTACCCCCAATGCTGCGCAGCTGACCTCTGTCGGCGCTTTGTTTATTTTCCTGCTGGCTATTCCTTTTGCCTGGCTCTGGCCTGTGCTGGACCGTAAAGGCTGGAACCCTTCAGCGCCTGCCAAATTTGCCCTTGGTTTATTGTTCGCGGGTTTAGCCCATTTTGTTTTGCAATACGCCGCACTGAATCCACAAGACAATGGTCTGGCAGGTTTCTGGTGGTTTATTTTGGCCTATCTGGTACTGGAAATTGGTGAAATGGCGTTGTCACCTATTGGCTTGTCGGCTGTAACTGCCTTGTCGGTCGCGCGGGTGGTCAGCCTGATGATGGGCGTCTGGTTCCTGGCTTCGGCTTTTGGTGAAATGATAGCCGGTCGTTTTGGTACTTTGGCATCCATGCCACAAGGCACCTCAGTGCCGGACGCTTTGGCTATTTATGCCGATGTGTTTGCTACTTTGGGCTGGATTGGTGTGGGCTCTGCGGTCTTTATGTTCGCCTTAACACCTTTGCTGAACCGGCAAATCCGCCAGGCAACAGCAAAACACGAACTGGATGCGGCAGCAAGAGCAGCCTGATATTGCCAGGCGCAAAGCAGATGACTAAAAAAGCCGGTGCAAAAAACACCGGCTTTTTTGTCTGCCAGCCTTGCCTCTTCAACTATGTAACAGCGTTTGTGCAGATAAATTACCGCTGGATAAAGCCGTTTGGACGCAAGCACTTGCCTCTGGTCCCCTGAAATCGTTACCCTTACTTTTTAAATCAGTAGTTTTTGCATCAGCATTTTTGGCAGCTGCTGTTTTGCTGCTACAACCCCAATCCCGTACCTAACTAAACATCATAAGGGTTTTATGAAATATTCTTTATATACCGGCGCTTTGTTGCTGTTGATGACAGCCGGCCAGAGCATGGCCGATGAAGGTCAGTGGCAGCCGCATCAGCTAAAAGACTTACAAGCCCAATTGGATGCCAAAGGCATTCGTATTTCCGGTGAGCAACTGGCCGATTTATCACAATATCCAATGAATGCCATTGTCAGCCTGGGCTATTGCTCTGCTTCTTTTGTGTCGGATAAAGCGTTGGTGATCACCAACCATCATTGTGCTTATGGCGCTATTCAGCATAACTCCAGCAAAGAAAATAACCTGATAGAACAAGGCTTTCTGGCTACAGATTTAGCTTCAGAGCTGAGCGCCGGTCCGCAGGAACGTTTGTATATTACCGAGCAGGTACTGGATGTCACGGCGCAGGTTTCTGGTGTGCTTGCCAAAGAGCTGCCGGCACTTGAGCGGTATGAAGCCATTGAAAATAATCGCAAAAAGCTGATTAAAGACTGTGAAGCAGACGCCAACTACCGCTGTAACGTGGTGAGTTTTCACCATGGTGTGGAATATTTTCTGATCAAACAGCTGATGTTACAGGATGTGCGGCTGGTGTACGCACCGCCTGAGTCTGTTGGTAACTTTGGTGGTGATATCGACAACTACGAATATCCGCGTCATACCGGCGATTTTGCTTTTTTACGCGGTTACGTTGGCAAAGACGGTAAACCAGCGCCTTATGCTGTGGATAACGTACCTTATCAGCCAAAAAGCCATTTAAAAGTGAATGCCGCTGGTGTGCGTGCCGGTGATGGCATTTTATTGGCCGGTTATCCGGGCCAGACCAGCCGTTACCGTCTGGCGGAAGAAATTGCTTTTGCTGCTCAGTGGCAGTACCCACAAAATATTGCCACTTATCAGCAAATGATTGGCACCATTGAAAAAATGGGCGCGCAAAATGCTGATTATAAAGTGAAATACGCTTCTGTAGTGAAAGGCCATCACAACAGAATGAAAAAGCTGAAAGGTTTATTGGACGGCTTTAAAGTCACTGATATCTATGGCATCAAGCAGCAGCAACAACAGGCGCTGGCGGCCTGGATAGCGGCAGATGACAGTCGTGCTCCTTATCAGCAAGCGTTGACTGAACTTGCCGCTGTGGTGCAAGCCGAGCAGGATTTTGTTAAACAAACTTATTATTTTGACAACGCCAAACGCAGCGATTTATTAAAAGCCGCCGGTGATTTGTATCGTCTGGCGATGGAACAGCAAAAACCGGACGCACAGCGTGATATTGGTTATCAGGACCGCGATTTAAAAATGTTTGAAGGCCGGTTAAAACGGCTGGAAAAAAGCTTTGCCGCTGAGGTCGATCTCGCCCTTTGGACAGAACAGCTTGGCGTTTATCTGGCGCAACCTGCCGAACTTCGGGTAGAAGCGCTGGATAAAGCACTGGGGCTGGATGCTGGTGCTGACATGGCGGCTTTAACGGCAAAATTACAAAGCTGGTATCAGCAAAGCAGCCTGAGCAGCAATGAAGGGCGGTTAAGCTGGTTGGGCAAAAATCCTGCCGATTTCCAGCAAAGCAACGACCCCTTTATCAAAGCAGCTGTTGCAATTTTTGACACCATTATGGCCTTTGAAAAACAGCAAAAAGAGCTGGCAGGGCAGTTGTCGCTGGTTCGTCCGGCTTATATGCAGGCCATTATTGCTTACAACAAAACTTTAGGCCGGCCGGTTTACCCGGATGCAAACAGCACTTTGCGCATCACTTATGGCAGCGTGGATGGTTATCCGGCGGCTGACGGTGTCTATAAAACGCCATTTACTACAGTTGCCGGCATGCTGGCCAAGCAAAAAGCAGAAGCGCCATTTTTAGTGCCGCAAAAGCTGATTGATGCTTATAAAGCAGAGCAATATCAGGGCTATTATTATGCCGATTTAGCGACAAAGCCGGCGCAGCACTGGTGGTGCGCCATGGTTACCTGTGAAGCACCGCCTGCGATGCCAATTCAGTCGGTACCGCTGAATTTCCTGTCAAGCGCAGACACCACCGGGGGGAACTCAGGTTCAGCGGTGATGAACGCTGATGGTGAACTGGTCGGGCTGAATTTTGACTCTACCTATGAGTCCATCAGCAAAGACTGGTACTTTAATCCGGCTATTACCAGGGCCATTCACGTTGATATCCGTTATGTGCTCTGGTTAATGCAATATGTTGATAAAGCCGATAACTTATTGGCGGAAATGGATATAGTTCAGCGTGACGTCAAGAGTGGCGACGCTGCAGCAAAACCATAAAGTTTATTTCGCAAATCAAAAAAGCCCGGGCAAATATCACCGGGCTTTTTTATAAATACTCTGTTTGCTGGCTGTCTGTGTATGGCACATCTATTTATGCAGCCAGCACCAAAACCGGTGGTCGTCTTAGTGGATCATCGAAGCTTTGGGGTTCAGCAGGCTTAAAATTGACAGGCCTTCGAGGCTGGCAAAAGCACGGGCTTCATCTAAGTCCCGGCGTTTTAAACCTAAACTTTGCGCCAGATTTAAATCTATCAGATCGGCAAATTCAAACTGGCCGGCAGCAGCATTCAGCATGGCAAGGCGTGAGGCCAGGTGCAGAATTTGTACCGGCAGATTGCCCGGTTTTAATTGGGGTGTATTCAGATAATTCAGTGGTTCTATCAGGCTTTCCGGCAATTTCCACAGTTTGAGCAGCGCCACACTGCAATCGCTGTAGCTAAAACCCAATAGTTCCTGTTGCCGTGCCCAGGGTTGAATGCCTGGCTGATAAAGTGCACAAAGGCCGGCGATTTCAGGTTTTGTCTGCACCACCACTAACTCACCGATGTTGTGCAGTAAACCAGACAAATACAAAGGTTCGCTTTGTTTCACCCCAAGCCGCACTCCGAGATATTTCGCTATCAGGGCACAATGAATACTCATTTCCCAGAATCTTTCTAAATCAATGACCTGAGTTGGCGTTTGCTGAAAAGCTTCCGCTGCACCATAAGCCACCACCAGATTGTAAACCTGAGCGTCCCCCAGCAATAACAAGGCTTTATTCAATGAATCCACCTGATTGGGGAAGTTATATAAAGCGCTGTTGGCCAGTTTCAGAATGCGGGAAGCTAAGGCGGGATCCAGTGCAATCAGTTCGGCAATTTCATCCATACTGCTGCTTTTGTTGTCGATAAGTTCTTTAATTTTCAGACAGGTTTCGGGTAACACAAACACATCACCAACCTGACGGGCATACTCAAATGCGCTCACGCTGACCACTCCTGTACAAATTTGATTGTCTATAGTGTCGCTTTAAACCGCACTTTTACAAGGCAAGCCGGGCTTTTTTTTGCCTATGAGGCTGATAGTTTTCATGTTGTTCACAGCAACAACATGGCTGCGCCCCCGGGTCCTTTACTGCTTCGTCATTTTTTATCCCATGGTGTTTTTGTCAACAACTGCCGTTTGTCCATAAAAGTGCAACGCCATTGTCATGTTGTTGTCATGGCGCGCTTTTAAGGTAAGGCACTTATTTTTATCAGTTTATTGTTAAAACAAACGGGGAGTGGGGATGAAAAGTACAGCAATGCGGGTTTCAGTGTTGGCGTTAGTCGTCAGTAGTGTGTTGGCAGGTTGCTCGTTAGAAGGCAAAGACGGTGCCACTGGCCCGGCCGGTGCGAATGGGAGCAACGGCACTAACGGTACAAATGGCAGCAACGGCCAGAATGCACAGACCGGTATCAGCCTTGCGCCCATTGCCCGTTTTAGCACCGGCACTTATGGTGCTGGTGCTGCTGAAATAGTGCAGTTTCATGCTGCCACAGCCCGTATTTTTGTGGTGAACGGCGCCGCCAACAGAGTGGAAGTGCTGGACGCCACTTCAGTAAAATCTGCAACTCTGACTGACGCGCTGACGGCCAACAACCTGACCAGCCAGCCGCTGGTGATGCCCGCCACTGTGACAGTGCGTAACAGCGCTGATGCCGACGAAACCCTGAGCCTTGGTTTTGCCAACTCTATTGCGGTGCATGGCAATTTATTGGCTGTTGCAGTGGAAAACAAAGTTAAAACGCAAAACGGCGCCGTGCTGTTTTTTGATATCAGCGCAGCACCGGTGTTTAAACATGCCGTACAGGTAGGGGCTTTGCCCGATATGCTGACCTTCAGCAGTGACGGCAGCAAAGTGCTGGTTGCTAATGAAGGTGAGCCTGCCGACAACTATCAGATTGACCCAGAAGGTTCGGTGTCGCTGATCAACCTCACAGCACAACAACCTGCTTTACGTGCACAAACGCTGGATTTCAGCGCGTTTAACAGCCAAAAAACGCAGTTGGCGGCCAAAGGGATTAAGTTTGCAAGCCCGGCCGCCACCACAGTGGCGCAGGATTTAGAGCCTGAATACATCACCTTGAGTGCCGATCAGAAAAAAGCTTATGTGTCTTTGCAGGAAAACAATGCTTTTGCTGTGCTTGATCTCACGGCAAATAAAGTAGAAAAACTGCTGCCGCTTGGGTTTAAAGACCACAGCCTTGCTAAAAACAGTCTGGATGTCAGTAACCGCGATGGTGTGAACCTCGTGACTATGCCAAAACTTTATGGCATGTATCAGCCCGATACTATTGCCAGCTACAGCTGGAATGGCGCCACTTTTATTGTCAGCGCCAATGAAGGCGATGCCCGGAATTACAGTGGTTATTCCGAAGAAGCCAGGGTGGCTTCAGTGAAACGCTCAGACGCTTTACAACAAAACCAGGCAGCACTTTACAGTGCAACTGGCCTTGGGCGGCTGAATATCAGCACTGCACTTGGCCAGAATGGCGCCGGTGAGTTTGATGCTTTATACGCTTATGGAGCACGTTCTTTTAGTATCTGGGACCAAAACGGTTTACAGGTGTTTGACAGCGGTAACGATTTTGAGCGTATCAGCAGTGGCTTACATGGCGAAAAATTTAACTCTAACCACGTCACAGTGGAGGGAGATAACCGTTCAGATGACAAAGGCCCTGAGCCGGAAGCGCTGGCGCTTGGACAGGTTGGCGAGCGAAAATATGCCTTTATCGGCACAGAGCGCATGAGCAGTGTGTTTATTTATGACATCACCAACCCTTACACGCCGCAGTTTGTCGATTATGTGCTGAACCGCGATTTAAACCAGGTTTACAGCATTGATGACAGCACCACCCCCGCCAAAGTGACAGGGAACGTGCAGCAGGCTGGTGATTTAGGGCCTGAGTCGCTGGTATTTGTTGACGCCGCACAAAGCCCAACCAAACAGCCGTTATTGCTGGTGGCCAATGAAGTCAGCGGCACTTTCACCATGTACGAAATCCGCAAAAAATAACCGGTCCAGGCGGCTGCCAGAAATGGCAGCCGCATTTTTTTTCTGCGCTTTGCCGTTTCAGGCAGACCAATCAGCAAAATAACAGCGGCTGCTCCCGGTGGCAGCCGTTCCTTGTACAAGGCTCCGGAAAATGCTGAATGCTTTTTAAATACAAATTGCTAACATAATCTAAATTGC
>JAYRUI010000122.1:0-7424 GCA_041919175.1 Rheinheimera sp.
ATTTAGAACTGCAACGGAATTTTCATCCGGACAACTTCGCATCTGCTTCTGAGCGGGACCGTATGTTGGCAGTACAACAAGCCGCCAATATTAATGACGCTTACCACAGCCTGAAACAACCGTTGCTGCGCGCCGAACATTTACTGGCGCTGCGTGGGGTAAAAATCAGCCATGAACAACGCAGTTTTACCGACACTGTATTTTTAATGCAGCAGATGGAGCTGCGGGAATTGCTGGCTGACATTCTGCATTCAACTGATCCTTATGCACTGATTGACGAAGCAGAACAACAAATCCAGCAACAAAAAAAGTTATTGCTTAAGCAGTTAGCCCATGCCCTTGATGCCAATGAGCCAGCGCAGGATTTGCTGGCAGCTGATATCATCCGCAAACTCAAATTTTTCTTTAAACTTCAGCATGAGCTGGAGTTAATTGAACAGCAACTACAAGACTAAATCCCACTATGGCTTTATTACAAATCGCTGAACCCGGCCAAAGCGCCGCACCGCACCAGCACAAGCTGGCGGCGGGTATTGACCTTGGCACCACCAATTCATTGGTCGCAACTGTACGCAGTGGTGAAGCCAAAACACTGTTTAACAACAGTGGTGACGATATGGTGCCTTCAGTGGTGCTTTACACGGCTGATGCTGTGCAGGTGGGCAAAGTGGCGCAGCAGTCTGCCGTCAGCGACCCACACAATACCATCAGCTCGGTCAAGCGTCTGATGGGCCGTGGTTTTGCTGAAATTATGTCACAGCCGCATAAGCTGCCGTATCAGCTGGTTGATCAACAAGGTTTAGTGGCCATAGAAACAGCTCAGGGTATTAAAAACCCGGTGGAAGTGTCGGCGGAAATTCTGGCGACTTTGGCCGATACCGCCAGCCAGACTTTGGGCGGCGAGCTGACCGGTGTGGTCATCACTGTGCCGGCTTATTTTGATGACGCCCAGCGTCAGGCCACTAAAGATGCCGCCAAGCTTGCCGGTTTAACAGTGCTGCGGTTATTAAACGAACCAACAGCGGCCGCCCTGGCTTATGGTCTGGATTCTGGCCAGGAAGGGGTGATTGCCGTTTACGACTTAGGCGGCGGCACCTTTGATATTTCTATTCTGCGCTTAAAACGTGGTGTGTTTGAAGTGCTGGCGACAGGCGGCGATTCTGCGCTTGGTGGGGATGATTTTGACCACGCTATTGTCGACTGGTTGCAGCAACAAAGCGGCGAAACAGAATTGTCGCACCAAAGCCTGCGTCAGCATTTACAGCTTGCCCGTGAAATTAAAGAGCAGTTAAGTGCGCTGGAAAGTTTTAGTTTTGTGTTGCCAACAGCCAAAGGTGAGCTGTCGCTGAGTTTAAGCCGAGCAGAGCTCGACAGTCTGATATTGCCTTTGGTGCGCCGCACTATCCGCGCCTGTAAACAAAGTTTGCGTGACGCTGGTGTAGACACGGACGAAGTGGCGCAAGTAGTGCTGGTGGGCGGTTCTACCCGGGTGCCACTGGTGCGCAGCCAGGTTGCAGAGTTTTTTAACGCTGAACCTTTAACCTCGATAGACCCGGATAAAGTCGTTGCCATTGGCGCCGCTATTCAGGCCAATGTGTTGGTGGGCAATAAGTCAGACGCCGACACTTTGTTATTGGACGTGATCCCGCTGTCACTTGGTTTAGAAACCATGGGCGGTTTAGTGGAAAAAATCATTCCGCGTAACACCATCATTCCGGTGGCCCGCGCCCAGGAATTTACCACTTTTAAAGACGGTCAGACTGCGATGTCGCTGCACGTGTTGCAGGGCGAACGTGAGCTGGTGGCCGATTGCCGCTCGCTGGCACAGTTTAACCTGACCAATATTCCGCCTATGGCGGCCGGTGGCGCGCATATCCGCGTCACTTTCCAGGTGGACGCTGATGGTTTATTGAGTGTGACAGCTCAGGAAAAATCCAGTGGGGTCAGCGCCAGTATTCAGGTGAAGCCTTCGTACGGTTTAACCGACGATCAGGTGGCAACCATGATCCAAAGTTCGATGCAATATGCCAAACAGGATATGCAATTACGCCTGTTGCGTGAGCAGCAGGTAGAAGCCAGCCGCGTCTGGGAAGCGGTCAGCGCTGCAATTTCGGCCGATGCACATTTGCTCGGCGCAGCCGAACTTTTAGAAATTGAACAGGCTTTGTCTGAGTTAAAACAACTGAGCCAAAGCGACGATACTGCCGCTATTAAAGCTGCTATTGATAAAACAAATCATATCACCGACGATTTTGCCGCCCGCCGGATGGACAATTCAATCCGGCAGGCCCTGCAGGGTCACAAAGTTGACGAGGTGTAACATGCCACAAATTATCTTTTTACCTCATGCCGAACTCTGCCCTGAAGGTGCCGCTTTAGCAGCGGAAAAAGGCGAGACAGTGCTGGATGTGGCTTTGCGTAACGGTATTGCAATTGAGCATGCCTGCGAAAAATCCTGCGCTTGCACCACTTGCCATGTGATTGTTCGCGAAGGTTTTTACAGCCTGAACGAAAGTGATGAGCTGGAAGAAGATATGCTGGATAAAGCCTGGGGTTTAGAGCCTGAGTCGCGGTTAGGCTGTCAGGCGCGCATCGCTGATGATGATTTAGTGGTCGAAATTCCAAAATACACCATCAATATGGTGAGCGAAGGCCACTAAACACTTTCGTCCTATCTTTCTGTTTTTATTAATTTTTTAAAGCCAGCAGTGATGCTGGCTTTTTATTTGTGCAAAAAAGCAACGTTATGTTGTAAATCATTGAAACTTAATATAAAGTGCCGCACTTTTTTATTTTCGCCGCTCGGGAACTAAAATTTATAGTTCTGAATTCGCTGGTTTTTTTAAGCTCGTTGTCTACGCTAGTCATAGCTGTGAGCATTCTGTTGGGAGATCTGTAGATGAATAAAAAATGGTTGGCTACATGGGTGGCTTTGGCATGTTGTTCGGGAATGGCGGCAGCTGAAGTGAACATTAATGGTTTTGCTTCAATTAAAGCCGGTAAAGCAGGCAGCGGCGATAGCCTTTATGGTTACACTGACGAAATCGACTTTAAAAACGAAAGTTTGTTTGCCGTACAGGTGCAATCTGATTTGGGCGAAAAGTTGTCTGTGACTTCCCAAATTCTGGCCCGTGGTGTGAACGACTTTGATGCCGAGTTTGAATGGGCGTTTTTAACTTATCAACTGACGGACGAGTGGCGGTTAAATGCCGGTCGTTTACGGACGCCTTTTTACAAATATTCTGATTTCCGTGATGTAGGTTATGCCTATGACTGGCTGCGCACCCCACAAAGTGTCTACAGCCTGGGTTTTGACACCATTGAAGGTGTATCGCTTTATCACAGCGGCAGCATTAAAGATATGCAATCAAACCTGCAGTTGGTGTTTGGTGCTTATGACGGTGAAGTCTCAGTTGCAGGCACTATTTCTCCGGCGCAGATCAATAATGTTGTTGGTGCAACCTGGGAGCTGAGTCAGGATTGGTTATCTGTGCGGGTGGCTTACCTGATAGGTGATGTCAGTATCAATGCTCAGGGGTTAACACCGTTATTAACAGCTTTGAATGGTGTAGGTTTAGGTTCAGTGGGTCAGGCGATTGATTTTGATGAAGATGATGGCAGCTTTTTTGGTTTTGGTCTGAATTACGACCGGAACGACTGGCTGATGGTGGCTGAATACACCCACGTGAAAGTAGAAGACAGCTTTTATCCTAATCAGGATTCTTATTATGTGTCGTTAGGCCATAGATTTGGTTCTGTAACCCCTTATATTTCTTATGAAAAAGACGAAGACGATGCAAAGCCGGATATTTATGCTGCACTGCCGGCTAACTTTCCGTTGCGTCCTACCATTGCAGCCCTGGTGAATTCCCAGCAGTTTGACAACACCACCTGGAATGTTGGCCTTCGCTACGATTTCCACCCGGCAGCGGCCTTTAAAGTTGAGTTGACCTCGGCAAAAGACAAGCTCAGCAATAAAAAAGACAGCCTGATGGCTGTTGGCGTCGACCTGGTGTTTTAACCTTGTGGGCTTTTGCCCATATCGGACAGATGACTGAGGAGTGAATATGAAAAAAGTATTACTCGTGACTGCAATTGCCGCTGTGTGCAGTCATTCAGTATTGGCTGAAGTGAATATTTCTGGTTTTGCCTCCGTTATGGGTGGCAAGATGACCAGTGGTACTGGTGTGCCGGACTATGGTGTTGAACCACAATTCCTGGCAAATTACCCTATTGTTGGGGTTTATCAAGACGAATGGACATTTAAACCCGATTCTAAATTTGGTTTGCAAATGACTGCTGATCTGGCTGAAGGCTTAACGGCAACAGCACAGTTGGTTGGTCGTGGTGCTGACGATTTTGATGCAGGTTTTGAGTGGGCTTATTTGTCTTATACGCTGAACGACCACTGGACTATTCAAGCCGGTAAAAAACGTTTGCCGCTGTATTATTATTCAGACTTTTTTGATGTCAGTTACGCTTACCTCTGGATCCGTCCACCGGCAGACAATTACACCTGGCAGATATTTAACTACACGGGTGTGAACGCCCAGTTTAACTACCAGGTGGGTGAGTGGTCTGTGGGCGGCAATATTTATACCGGCCGCGAAGATGACACCGAAAACAAACTGTTGTCTGAGTTTTTTGGTTCACAACCGGTGCGTGAAATTTGGAAAGATATTATGGGTGGGGTGTTAAGTCTGAACCGTGACTGGTTAGACTTGCGTTTCACTTATATGACCTTCCTGAATGATCGCTTCAGAGGTGGCCAACAAATTGTTGATGAGCGCCGTGGTAAGTTTTATGGCATGTCTGCAAATATTGATTACAACAATGTGGTTTTGTTGTCTGAAATCAACAGACTGTCGCGTGACGATGATGCCGAATTTGATACTTATCTGGTGTCCGCCGGCTATCGTTTTGACAAACTGACTCCCTACATCTCATATGCCGATTTTGATTCTGAAGGCGAAGTGCATAACACCACCAGTGTGGGGGTTCGTTGGGACTTCCATAATTCAGCCGCCTTTAAATTTCAGTTAGATGACGTGAATGACAAAAGTGCTGATGGTTTCCATGTCGCCGGCGACAGCAAAGCAATCACTATGGGTGTTGATTTAGTTTTTTAAGTATTGGAGAAAACCATGAACTGGTTCAAAGCTATGACCCTGACAATGGCCCTGGCTGCTAACACAGCATTTGCCGAAGTGGCGGTGATTGTTCACCCCTCAAACGCTGCCAGCCTTGATCAGGCCGAAATTACCCGACTTTTCACAGGTCGTGGTGTAACATTTAACAATGGCACTAAAGCCACTCCGCTGAATCTGGCAGAGTCGGCCGCCACCCGTGGTGATTTTGATACCAAAGTGCTGGGCAAATCATCCAGCCAGATGAAAGCTTATTGGTCAAAACTGGTGTTTACCGGTAAAGGTACACCGCCAAAAGAGCTGGCTTCTGACGCCGAAGTAAAAGCGGCAGTGGCTGCAGATGCAACAGCCATTGGCTACATTGATGCAGCTTCAGTGGATGCAACAGTGAAAGTGGTTGGTAAGTTCTGATCTCTTTTGCTTATAAAGCATCAAGTTAAAAACCGGCGCAAGCCGGTTTTTTTATCCGCTACTGTTGCCGGTGCGCCCATTTTTAGCACAAGCCTGCGCCAGCTGAGAGTGCTTGGTGGCAAAGCATAAAAAGGCCAAAAGCACAGTTGTCATTTTTGCATGTTGAAATAGGCATTTGGAATGCAATAGCGTATAATTCGCGGCCGCTAAATTTTAACCAGTTATTTAATCAGATATTCAGGGAGTCTTCGATGGCCTTAGAACGTACTTTTTCAATCGTAAAACCAGATGCAGTCGCTAAAAACCACATCGGTGCTATCTACCACCGTTTCGAAACTGCCGGTTTACGTATTGTTGCCGCTAAAATGTTACACCTGAGCCGCGAACAGGCTGAAGGTTTCTACGGCGAACACAAAGAGCGTCCATTTTTCAACGCTTTAGTATCTTTCATGACGTCTGGCCCAGTGATGGTTCAGGTGTTAGAAGGTGAAGACGCTGTACGTAAAAACCGTGAAATCATGGGTGCTACTAACCCGAAAGACGCTGCTGCCGGCACTCTGCGTGCTGACTATGCTGCCAGCATCGACGAAAACGCTGTTCACGGTTCTGACGCTGCTGCTTCAGCTGCCCGTGAAATCGCGTTTTTCTTCACTGACGCTGAGCTGTGTGCCCGCACCCGCTAAGTTAAAGTGAATTCAACCCCGGATAGGGTTGAATAACAGAAAGGGGGCCTGGCCCCCTTTCTGTCTATTTATTAGTCGGTTTTAAGCTATTGAACCCGGTTGTATTTTATCTGTCTCAACCTGTTGATGACACAGACAAAATCCAGCCGCAATACCCAAACGTTGTACCAGGAGTGACCATTAATGAGCACAGTTGAAAACAAAATCAATCTGTTAGATTTAACCCGCGAGCAGATGAAAGAGTTTCTGGTGTCTCTGGGCGAAAAACCTTTTCGCGCTGACCAGCTGATGAAATGGATTTATCACTTCTGTATTGATGATTTTGACAAAATGACAAACATCAACAAAGACTTACGTGAAAAACTCAAGCGCGTTTGTGTCATTGAAGCACCCGTTGTTGTGACCCGGCAGGATAGCGCTGATGGCACCATCAAATTTGTGATGGGCCTTAAAGGTGGTCAGGAAGTTGAAACTGTCTGGATCCCGGAAAAAGACCGACGTACTTTGTGTGTCTCTTCCCAGGTCGGTTGTGCTTTGGACTGTTCTTTTTGCTCCACGGCGCAACAAGGTTTTAACCGTAACCTCAGTGTGTCGGAAATTATTGGCCAGGTGTGGCGAGTCAGCCAGATCATTGGCTCTTATGGCGATACCGACGTCAAACCCGTCACGAACGTGGTGATGATGGGCATGGGTGAGCCACTGCTGAACCTGAATAACGTAGTGCCGGCGATGGAGCTGATGCTGGAAGATTATGGTTTTGGTTTGTCTAAACGCCGTGTGACCTTAAGTACCTCAGGTGTGGTGCCAGCTTTAGACTTATTAAAAGATAAAATTGATGTGGCTTTGGCTATTTCACTACATGCCCCTAATAACGAGCTGCGTGACCAGCTGGTACCGGTGAATAAAAAGTACCCGATGGAAGAATTTCTGGCATCGGCAAAACGATATGTGCAAGATTCGAGAGCCAATGATAAAGTGACAGTCGAGTATGTGATGCTTGAGGGCATCAACGACAGTATGGAACAGGCACACGAACTGGCAAAAGCGCTGAAAGATACGCCGTCAAAAATTAACCTGATTCCATTTAACCCTTATCCGGGGTCGCCTTATAAGAGATCAAGCAATTCGCGTATCGACCGTTTTAACAAAGTGCTGCAGGAACATGGTTTTACCGTAATGGTGC
>JAYRUI010000123.1:0-7395 GCA_041919175.1 Rheinheimera sp.
ACCGGCCCCTTTTATCTGGGACGCCCTGGCACGCCGGTTTGGCCTTGAAACCGCGCTGGTACAGGCTTTAGCTTTGCAAATTATCGCCATGTTACTGCCAATGTATAGTCAGAGTGCGGTGGTAGGTGTGTTGGGCGCTTTGTTATTTGGCATCACCTTTATTGGTATTGTCAGTCTGATGCTGACGCTGGCCGGTCGGCGTTATCAGCACAATGCCGCAGCAGCCATGGGCAAACTCACCCTGAGTTATGGTCTGGCACAAATTATCGCCCCTTGGGTTGCCGGTGTTGTGGTGCAATACAGTGGCAATTTTCAGCTGATGTTACAGATATCTGCGCTGTTATTGGTGATTGCGGTGGTGCTGATGTGGCAACTTCTGCCGCAACGGCCGCAGCAACAACTTTGACAACGGCTGATTTACCGTACGCAAATCACGTGGTAACGTCCTGTTGTTTAACAAAGTATGTTTAACACAGCATTTTTCTCAGCGGTAGTAACAGAGTTCAGCATGGAAAAACACCAGCTTCGCAATTTCTACATTCCGGAAGAACAGTCTTTTTATCTGCTCAATGCCAACGACGCGAAAAAACTGAAAGACTGGGTGGCGCTTTGTATTGAAGAGCTGCAAAAGCTTGGTTACCGCAATATCGAACTGGTAGGTAAGGGCGCTTATGGTTTTGCCTTTGCCGGCCTCGACAGCCTGAACGAACAATGTGTATTTAAATTTTCCCGCATCAATTTGCCGCAGCATATTCAGGAGCGTCTGGCCGACGAAGCTTTTATGCTGTCGCAGGTGCAACATCCGAATGTACCGCGTTATATCACTTATCAACTGGTGAAAAAACAAGGCATCTTAATGATGGGCCGCGCTAAAGGCATTGATTTGGAACAATATAGTTTGCGCCATGGTCGCTTGCCGGTGCGTCTTATTGTTGATATCGCGGCACAGCTTGCCAGTTTGCTTAAAGTGCTGCGTAGCCATCAGAAAGACGGCGAGCTGTGCCCGATAGTACATGGTGATATCAAGCCGTCCAACATTGTATTTGATGAAGACAGTGGTCAAATCAGTTTGGTGGATTGGGGCTCTTCGGTATTTGCGCAAACCGATGAGCACGGCCAGTACATCAGCAACAATGTGATGCAATTAATGTCAGCCGATTTACAAACATCCAATGCCAGGTTGGGGGACGTGTATTTTATCGGTGAAGAGCAGCGCAGCGGCGCTTTGTCCAACCCGAGGTTTGATGAACAAGGCGTTGCCGGCACTTTGTATGCGCTGGCGTCCGGCCAATCCTGTCGTTTTGGTCGCAAAGCTTTGCCGGCGCGTTGTCTGGGGTTGCCGATGGAATTTGCCACTATGCTCGACAGCATGCTCGCTGATGATGTGAGATTACGTGCTGATGCAGGCGACTATTTTTTGAAGGTGATGCCAAGGTTAACGCAATTGGTGTTGCCTGAGGTGCAGTTATTTGATGATGCTGCGCTTTTGCCGGTGCGGCTGAGTCATGAGAAAAAAGAGCTGGATACTGTGGTGTATTCATCGCGTAAATCTTTTTTACGGGAACACAGTGAAGAGGCTGGCATTCAGTATGTCGATGACGTGCAGTTGGAACGTTATTACAAAAACTATTTAGAAGGCATGGGCGAAACCGAAAAAGCTTTTGTTGCCGCCGTAAGCCGCTTGGCCCGTTATCCGGTGGTGGGTGGCCTGGCTATTCACTGGCAACAACAAGGCGTTTATATCGACTGTAATCTGCATTTGTATGATGAAGGCCAACAAGCCGCTTTTAGCCTGGCGGTGAATAATGTGGTCTATCTGGCACAAGCCATCGGCAAAGTAGGGATTTTTAAAGCCTGCTTGTTCAACGCCCGCCAAACCATCCACTTGTCGCGGTTAAACAGTAATCACCCTTTTGTGGCAGGGCCGGAGCTTGGTATTCCTTATGAAGTGGCTACCGCACTCAGTCTGGATGAAAGCAGTAAACAACATTCTTATTTTGAAGATGGTAAAGATCCCGACGAGCAGCTGGTATTGCCGGACGCTATTATGGCGGACATTGCCAGACTGAACCTGATCCGCCACAGCGGTTGTATTATTTTTGAAGTCACCAGCTTATATATGAAAATTCACAGTTATTTTCATTTGTTAGATCCGAGCAAAGAAGCAGAATTTTCCGCTTTATTGGCGAATATCCTGAAAAATGTCTGCCTGATCACCGGTGAAGGTGTTGGTGGCTTTATGAAACTTCCCCACAAAGATACCCGCTATTTTCAACATCAGATGGTGCAAAACGCCCGATATTATCCGGCCAATCCACGTGGGCTTTGAACCATGTGATTGCAATATAAGATAATCATAATATTTCCAGCCGTCGTGAATTTGCTCTGCTAACTTTTAACAGAACTACCTGCTGCCTTTGCGGGTAACCATGATGGATTTTGGTTATCGCTATGAGTAACGAAGACGACTGGTCACAGAAACAACTGCAGATTTTTAAAGCCATCGCCGATAACTCGGGCGCTATTATTGGCGCCAAATCGCTTGATGGCGAATATCTCTATGTTAATCAACAATATGGCCGTTTATTCCAAAGGCCAGGCTCAGATTTTATTGGCAAAAAAGACACTGATCTTTTCCCTGCTGAAACAGCGGCACAATTTCGCCGGGCTGATTTGCTGGCCCAGCGCAGTACTCAACCTTTTAGCGTGGAAGAAGTGGTGCCGGTTGATGGTATAGACCGTGATTTTTTATCCATTAAGTTTCCGATTTTTGCCGCTGACGGGACTTTATTTGCCACCGGTTTAGTGGCTGCTGATATCAGCAAAATTAAAGATTTACAGCGGCAATTACAGAATATGGCTGATCATGATGTACTAACCGAATGCTACAACAGGCGGAAAATTCTGGAAATTGCGGCGCTTTATTTAAAAAAGGCCAAAAGGTACCAGCAGGATTTTGCCGTGCTGGTGTTTGATTTAGACCATTTTAAACAAGTGAATGACACCTTTGGCCATGCGGTAGGCGATTGTATTCTCAGTGGTTTTGTTGACAGAGTGAACGCCGAACTGAGAAAACCCGACGAACTGGGCCGTTTAGGCGGTGAAGAGTTTGTGGCCATTCTGCCCGACACCAGTGCTGTTGCAGCGATGGCTCTGGCCGAACGGATCCGCTGTAAAATTGCGGACTGGTATCCGGAACAGCTGGCCGGGCAACAGCTGACCAGCAGTATCGGTATCGCGGGCTATTCGTTGTCGTTACAGTCCATGGATGAGCTGATGGCTGCTGCTGATCATGCCCTATACCAGGCCAAAGCCAATGGCCGGAACTGTGTCAGGCTTTATTAGCCCGGCAGCATTTATCCGGCTGATCTGTTGGTTTTTCAACGTATTGAACCATCCCGGTGCTACAAAGGAGTCTTTTCAATCCCAATCACCAGGCCTATGATGGTCGCCTTTATGTTCGGAGGCCATTATGTTTAGTCTTTTTCGCCGTTATGCCGTTTTAACCCTTTCTTTGACTATTTGTCTGGTGGCAAGTAGCCCGTTACTCAAGCTTCAGGCAGCTGTCAAAGATCAACATAGCTTTGCCAATCCGGAGCAAATCAGCTCTACCCATTTAGTGCTTGATGTAGAAGTTGATTTTGAAAAGTCCGAACTCCGGGGTTTTGTGGAACATCAGCTAAAACGTCATGATGCTAAAGCCAATACGCTGGTGCTCGACAGCCGCGCTTTGGTGATTGAAAAAGTTCAACAAAAAGCCAAAGGTGTCTGGTCTGACGCCGCCTTTAGTCTTGGCAAAAGTGCGGGTATTCTGGGGCAAAGTTTAAGCATTCAGCTCGCACCACAAAGTGAAAAAGTGCGGATCTATTATCACACAACCGCAGATAGCAGCGGCTTGCAGTGGCTGAGTGCCGCTCAAACCTCAGAAAAACAACAACCTTTTTTATTCAGCCAGTCGCAGGCTATTCATGCAAGAAGCTGGATCCCATTGCAGGACACACCGGCGGTGCGTGTCAGCTACCAGGCAAGAGTTCGCACGCCCAAACAATTGTTGGCGGTGATGAGCGCTGACAACAGCCAAAATACCGAGCGTGATGGCGATTATCACTTTGATATGCCACAACCTATTCCGGCTTATTTAATTGCCATCGCTGTGGGTGATTTGCATTTTAAAGCCATGTCAGCACAAACAGGCGTTTATGCTGAAAAAACCTGGCTGGATAAAGCGGCGACTGAGTTTGCTGATACCCAGCACATGATGGACGTGGCATCGCGGCTGTATGGTCAATATCCATGGGGACGTTATGACCTCTTAATTTTGCCGGCCAGTTTTCCTTTTGGCGGTATGGAAAACCCACGACTTTCGTTTATCACACCAACAGTGATCACCGGTGATAAGAGCCTGGTGAGCCTGATAGCCCATGAGCTGGCACATTCCTGGTCGGGCAATCTTATTACCAACAGCAATTGGGAAGATTTGTGGTTAAACGAGGGTTTTACCAACTTTTTTGAAAACCGCATTATGGCTGAAGTGTATGGCAAAGCGCGTGCGGATATGGAATACAGCCTGAGCGTGGCAGAACTAAAACGCAGCCTTGTGGATTTAACCAAAGCCGATCAGGCACTGAAACTTCAGCTACAAGGTCGTGATCCTGACGAAGCGTTCAGCCCAGTGGCTTATGTCAAAGGTCAGCTGTTTTTGAGTTATTTAGAGCAGCAGTTTGGTCGTGAAAACTTTGATGTTTTTGTGGCTTTGTATTTTAAAACTTTTGCTTTTCAGTCCATGGATACCCAAAGCTTTCTGACGTTTTTACAAAAAAACCTACTTGATAAAAATCCGGGCAAGGTGACGGAAAAAGACATTCAGCAATGGGTATTTCAGGACGGCTTGCCAGATACCTATCCAAAACGTACATCCGATGCATTTGCCATCGTTGAGCAGCAGCTTGGGTTGTTTTTGGCAGGCAAAGCAAAGTGGCAAACTAGGGATTGGACAGTGCACCAGTGGTTACATTTACTGGACAAATTGCCACGTGACAGTACAGCGCAGCAGTTACTGAGCCTGGATCAGCAGTTTGCTTTTAGTCAGAGCCAGAACGCTGAGATATTTGTCGCCTGGGCTAAATTGGCGATCCCCCTGCAATATGAAGCATTAAAACAGCCACTGGCACAATTTTTAATCAAAGTAGGGCGCTCTAAATTTGTCGTGCCTTTATATCGTGCCATGGCGGCGAGCCCATTCTGGTCAGAGTTTGGTGCAAAAGTGTATCGACAGGCGCGCCCCGGTTATCACCCGCTGACGCAGGCTCAGGTGGATAAAATTTATCCATAAGTGGCAAACAAAGCCTGACACTGAACATTATTTAACAGTTTATCTACAGAAGCAAAGCTACCATATGCAGCAATACCTTGTATTCAAAGCCTTTTAAGCAAGATTTGTTTCAGGTGTTGCTGCTTTCAGGCAAGGTTCAGCGCCGCTGGCCATACTGCAACAGCTTCTTGCCGGCCTGGTCTATATTGATGCCGGCACACCATAAAACGGAGATAAACGATGAAAACACTGTTCCCAACCTTATTACTTTGTGGCCTTCTCAGCAGCACTGCAATGGCTGACGACAACCTGGCGATTATCACAGTTCAGGGCTCTGGTGCTGTGGCTGCAGCGCCTGATCAGGCCAGATTACAGATGACAGTGGGTAGCCGGCAGACATCGGTCAATAAAGCCAAAACCGAAGTGGATGGTAAAATGACGCAGCTCACCGCTATGGTGCGCAAGCTCGGTATTGCGGATGCGGATATTAACAACGCGCCACTGCGTATTTATCCGGAATATCAACAAGATCAAAAAGCTGTTGAAATGTATCGTGTTGAACGCGAGCTGACAGTGCAGGTGCTCGATTTAACTCTATATCCGACATTACTGGAACAAGCCGCGGCACTTGGTATTACCCAACTGGCGCCGGCTGAACTGTTAGTCTCTGAACCAGCGCCGTTATATCAGCAGGCTTTAAGTCTGGCTTATGCCGACGCTGAACAAAAAGCACAACAACTGGCAAAACTAAGTGGCCGGAAAATTAAGCAAGTGCATCAAATTCAGGAGCAGGGCGTGTCTCCGGCACCGCGCCATAAAATGGCAATGATGGCAGCTGATGCAGTACAGTTTGGCAGCAATCAGGTACGGGCAGACCTGTCAATTCAGTTTGAACTGGCCAAACCCTGATAAATGTTCGGCCTAAAGGTTTAAATTTACAGCCAAACCAAGTAAGGTATGAGCCTTTGTTGTAGCAAGATATTGAAGACTCATGTTTGCTGAAAAATTAGATTTTTACCGCACTTTAGTTGCGCAGGCAGAAGCCCTGATCGCAGATGAAACAGACCTTATCGCCAATATGGCCAATATAAGCGCGCTGCTGTTTAATGAAATGCCTGATCTGAACTGGTCGGGCTTTTATATTTTACGTCAGGGTGAACTGGTATTAGGGCCATTTCAGGGCAAACCTGCTTGTGTCCGTATTGCTGTAGGCAAGGGCGTTTGTGGCACTGCAGTTGCCAGCGGGCAAATCCAGCTGGTGAAAGATGTGCACGAGTTCCCGGGCCATATTGCCTGTGATGCTGCCAGTAACTCGGAAATTGTGTTACCTGTCAGGCTACGTGGTGAAATTATTGCTGTACTGGATATCGACAGTCCGTCGCTTGCCCGTTTTGATGAAGCGGATTCGCAAGGGCTGAGTGAACTCGTTGCAGTATTTGAGCGCCGGCTGGACCAGACCTTATGAAAGATTTAGTCTCAATTCAGGACTATTTATTCAGCCTTACTGACGTAGGGGACTGGGAAGGTGATGAAGAGTTGGTTGCAGACCGCATCAATGCTATATACCATGCGGTATGGCAGCAAATCCCTGAAGACACTGAAGTTGATTTAATTGATAAATTACTTCGGGATATCTGGGATCAGCTGCGCGGCAGTACAGTGCTGATTGAAGCCGACGAATACGAATTAATCGACTGGGCTTTGGCCCATACCAGAAAAGTTCTGGAAAATGCTGTCGATGAAGAAGATGCTGACGAAACCGACAGCGATACCGATGTAGATGACGAAGAAGATGAAGAGTATTAATGCATGACCAGCCAAGTCGAACCACAAGTTAAACCACACAACGTGAAAGAAATCGTAGCCTTATTAAGTGAACAGTTTCCACTGTGTTTCACGCTGTCTGGTGAAGCTAAGCCGCTGAAAGTTGGCATATTCCAGGATTTGGTTGAACGTTTAAAAGACAATCCGCTGCTGAGTAAAACCCAGTTACGTCAGGCGCTGCGGGTTTATACCTCCAGCTGGCGTTATCTGGACGCGGTGAAAGAAGGTGTTGCCCGTATTGATTTAGACGGCACAGCAGG
>JAYRUI010000124.1:0-7382 GCA_041919175.1 Rheinheimera sp.
TGGTGGTGACCACAGTCATCATCACAGTCCTCACCGTGTTCATCATCAAAATCGTCGTCGCCGTCCTGATGTTGCATCACACCCCAGCCGTCGTTAAAACCGCCAAATTTTTTGGCAAATATGTCCAGCTCAGCTTCTTTGTTGGTGATCGCAGTATGATCAGGCACCATATTGAGGCTGACAATCAGCTCCCACTGCTCTAAATCATTAAAATTCAGTTCCACTTCACCTGGTTGATCCAGTGCTGTTAACTCATTTAACGCCATTTCGGCTTTTTCTTTGCTTTTAAATACCAAATAAAAATCTAAAGCCAGGCTTTTGCTCAGATCAACACCGGCATCAACCAGCGCCTGCAGCATATCGCCGTTACCATCATCCGGGAATTGACTCATTGGGCTCTCCGTGAAACAAGATTAGGGGAAAATTCTGCGCGCTAGTTTAGCAAGTTTTTAAAATGGCAGGCATTAAATTCTCGGTGTTCTGCTGTTATCGCGCTGGTTCTGTTGCACAAATAACTGCAATTGTGGGAAAAACTGTAAAAACAGCTGCTCAAATTCGGCGTTGTTGTGGGTTAATTCTGTGATACAACCGGCAAAATGGTTGGGAAAACGCAGCCTGTTGGCAATACGATCCAAAGCTTCCCCGATGTTACTAAGCTCGCTGTAACTGGCAAACCAGTCTTGTTGCACCAGATAAGTGATGGTGTTCGCCATAGCTGCCGGCATCAAAGGCCGTTCTTGCCACAACCGCTGATATAGCTGGTGTGTATAAATATGAAAAGGCACAGCGGAAAATAACGACCAGTGCTTCACCAGATAATGGTCAAAGACTAGATCAAGTGCCACGCCGGCAAAACGCCGTCTTTGTGGGCTAAATAACTGTTTTGCCGAACGGACGCCGGCATGCTGGTCGGTGAAACGGTCAATAGCTCTGTGCTGTGCAAGGCCAGCTTTGCAGTTGTCTGATAACAGCTTGGTGTCTACACCACGGCAAAAATCCCCCAGTAAATTGCCAATACGCGAATCGCTGTTGTTGTCGGCAAAATACAAATGGGCGAGGTAATTCATGGTGTTGTGGCCCTCATTGTGGCTCACAGCCTTTTAAATAGCGACAGTTGTATGTTTTGCCATAGCTGGTAATAGCCTGACGCATCAGCTGTTGGTGCCGGGAACGGCCGGATAACAGATAAAAAGTATCGATACTGTCGAGTGGCTTGCGTTCATACTGGCTCAACAAAGTGGCATCTTTGGCTTGCACATAAGCACGGAAAGGACCGTCGTAGGTTAATAAATGCTGACTGCGCTGATGTAAAAACAAGTCGCTGGCGCTGATGCTGTCTGGCAAATCAATCATCATAAAACCACGTTGCATCAGGGCTGCTCTATGGCCCTGATAATCAAAACCACGAATAAGCGCCACGCTGTTGTCTCTGGGCGCAGCACTTGAGGCTTTATGGCTGTACATCACCAGTTGCAGCTGTGAATAAGCTGGGCTGACAAATTGATGTTGTGCCGTGATGGCTTTGGTACTTTTAATATTGATGCTGAAGTCGATGGTGCCGCTTTCCAGCAGCATATACATCCGTGCTGGTGCCACACAAACAGCCTCAATAGTGACTTTTGCAGCGGAAAAAATACGCTTGGTCAGCTCATAGCCCGGGCCACCACAGCTATTGCCATCAGCACTGACCACAAAGTCAGGTGGAAAATTATGAATACCCATCCGCAGCACTATGGGGTGGGCTAAAGGATTTGCAAAACTAGCGCTGGATAACAACAAAAAAAACAGCAACCAGCTGAGGTTGTAGACATGTTGTTTTTTGGCGACCACTTTGACGTCCGGCATAGCACAACCCGTATAAGACAACCCGTAGAGTACAACCTGCTCAAACAGCAGACTTTCAGTATGTAAAGCCAGCCTCTTACTGGCAAGCCATTTTTGCAGGTCGTGCCAGTAAGGTTTGCATCACGCCACAACATAAAATAAGCAATACACCACCCAGTTGCAGCAGATTAAGGCTTTCCTGAAACAATAACCAACCCGACAAAATCACAGTGGCAGGTTCAATATAAGCCAGGGTGCCGTAAACCCGGGTGGGCAGATGTTGCAGGGCAGTGAGCGCCCATAAAATGGCTAAAAAGCCCGGGAAAAAACCTGCCAGTAAAATCCATGGCACATCGGCCATCGTTGGCAGGCTGGCATGGGTTAAAAACGGCACCACACAACAAGCGCCAATGGCCAGCTGATAAAAAGTGCGTTGATATAACGACTGCGCCGGATCGGGTTTGCGGTTCATCAATAAAAACGCACTGTAAGCCAATAACGACAACAAACCATAAATAAAGCCGGGCAACTGCGTTGGTGTCAGTGCCAGGTCCAGATTAAATTGTTGCAGCATGGCAAAACCCAGCATCGCAAAACCAATACATAAACTACTGGCCAGATTCAGTTTTTCGTTAAAACACCAGTGTGCAACCAGACTGGTGAGCGGCGGCGCCAGGTAAACCAGCATAATGGCGTTGGCAAGACTGATGGTTTGAATGGCCTGTAAAAAACACAACATAAAACTGGCCAGTAACACACCGTTGATCAGCACATGGCGGTCGGGTTTTACCCTGAGTTGTTGTAGTTTGCCGCGGCTGGCTAATAGTAATGCCAGACAAAAAGCACCGACAAAAAGACGGTAAAAAGTCAGTTCAGCGGCGCCAAGCTGGCTATAACGCGCGATAATGCCGCTGCTCGCCATACAAACTGCCGAAAGCAGCGCCAATACTACATACAGATTCACGTTATTTCCTCTGGCCCTTTGCTGGTGTGTTTGCCGCCAAAAGGCTTGTTCTGCTGAGTGTCACACTGTTGTTGCTGGCATCCGGCCTGCGCAAGTGAGCGCAAGCCGGTATGAGCCAACACAGGTAAATAGGGCTGTTGACACTATTAAAGCGCCGCAGGCCATAACTGCACCTGATGGATCACCGCCTGATTCAGCGGGCCGGTGCGGCCACCTTTACCACCGGTGTAAAGCTCAAAATGTTGCAGATAACTCATATTAAAACCATCAACAATACTGACAGTACAACGGCTGCCGGCTTTGGCTGCAAAGCTGCCAAGGCTGGATAACCCGGTTTCAGTGGCAGTAGCCAGGTGCGGCATCACCAAAGTGCTTTGTTGCAGTGGCATCCCAGGGCACTGCACTCTGGCCTGTTTCACCACAGCGGTAATGCCGGTGTTAATCGGGCCGTTGTCGATAAAATATTCCAGCGCAAATCTTTGTTGGCCGTCATGGCTGATAGTCACGTCAAATTGCAGCTGCTGCTCTGGTAAACCCCAGTTTTTAAATACCGGCAACCCCAGGTAATCACTGGCTTCAAGATCGGCGCTGGTTAAGCCCTTGCCCGCCACAAAAAACTGCTTATGCGGTTCAGTACACAAGGTGCGGCTTGGCAAGGATGTCAGGCCGGTGTCGGTGTAACTTTGCACCAGGGCATAACATTGGGATAAAGCGCTGCGTTCTTTGTCCTGATAAAAATCTTTGTTGTTTTTTAAGCTCACTCTGGCGCCGTTTTTATACAGCACAAAACGGGTTTTGCTTTCGCCATTGTTATTAAACTTGAGCAGCGCATGGCCTTTTTCATCCAGTGTCAGGCTCAGTTGCGGCTCTTTGGGGGCAAACAAATTGCGCTGCTCTGCCAGGCTGAGCTTGCTGTTATCGGCAACCTTTAAAATTCTCGGGCTACCGGCTTTGTCGGCTACCGGGCTTAACACCAGTTCTATGCTGTTTTCTTCAGTTGAAAAATCATCCAGCGTCATTTGTAACTGATGTGCTTCGGTCAGCGGCTTTGCCACCCCGTTGATGCTGAGCGCTGCCAAACGGTAACTTTGTTGTTTGCGGGCTTTGCCTTCCAAACGCAATTTCAGTTGCAGTTTGCTACTACCCAATTGCAGATTTTCTAACGAAAGCTCGCTGCCAAGCTGTAAATCCTGTTGCAGCTGCGCCGGAATAAAAGGGTTAAAAACAATATTGCGGCCTTTGACTTGCACCCCAAACAACGAATTCACTACAAAGTCGTGATAACCCGCCACAGACCACAGCTGTCGTTCAGAGTTAATGACCGGCCCGGATAACTCGCCATCATCAACATGGGCTTTTTGGCTGAGCCATTCCAGGTTTTCCATATTGGATAAGTTAAAAGCCGCCCCCTGGAACAGTGACATGGCAATTTTATGGAAAAGTTCACCTTGTTGGCGCGATTTGGCAGCTCTTAAGGCATAAGCACTGACAAAAGGCCATAAAGCGCGGTTGTGGTAAATAGGCGTTTGTTGTTTGGCCGGAAAAGTCACCGGCGGTCCGGCTTGCGTCAGCGGGTAATTTTGTAAAATCTGATCGGCCTGCGCTGTTGATGCCACCTGATGCTGAATGGCAAGGGAAAGGCCAAGTAAATCATATTGTTGTACCGGCATAGGGTTATATTCTTCGCCAATATAACTGGCGTATAAGCCTTGTTCGGCCAACCAGAACGACTGGTTAATGGCGGTTTTTAACTGCTCAGCCCAGAGTTCAAATTGAGCAGCGGCTGAGGGTTCCTGGGTTTTGGCAGCAGTTGCTACAGCTTTGAGCGCAGCATAATGCAGCACGTTGGTGGATAACGCATAAGATTGCGCTAAAAAACGGGTGTCTTTGGCGGTCCAGCCCGGATAATTTTGTTCACGCCAGTCTAAAAATGACGTTTCGCCGCGGTATAAACCCAGTTTTTCACTAAAAATATATTGCCTGTCCTGCAGCAGGGTATTTTTCGCAATAGGGTACCACTGCGCTTGCCATGCCTGTTGTTGCTCCGTGCTGCTGACATCTGCGGTGCCACTGTGCGTTAAACCGCTGGCGGCTAATACCCACACCACCCGGTCTGAACTGACAGGCCAGCTGCCGCCAGAGCCGGTGTCTTGTAATGCCACTTCCACAGGGGCAATGTCGCGTGCCACTAATTCTGGCCGCACTTTGGAGGTTTTAAATAACAAAGAGTTGCGGGCGCGTTCCGGGTCCAGATAAGCCAGACCTAAATCCAGGCTGTAGGACAAATCGCGGGTCCAGACATAATGCCATTTGGCGCCGGTTTCAAAACAAGGGCAGGGCACAGGTTGCTGATCGTTAAAACCCCAGTCGGTAATTTCATTCACGGAGTTTTGATTTTTCTCCTGTTGCGCCAGGCTAAACAAAGCGTCAAACAAGATGTTATTGCTACGGATTTGCAAATCGCTCTGGCTCACTGCCAGGGTTTTACTGCCAGCGCTGCTGTCTGGACTCTGCAGGCTAAATTCACGTTGGCCGTCCGCCTGGATCAAGGCTGACGCACTGACTTTGCCAAATTTGTTGCTGTATTGCCGCTGCTGTTGACTGGCTTCGCCATTGGCAAATGCCACAGCAGGCAAACCGGATAAGGTGAATAGAAGTCCCGCAGCAAAATAAGAGCGCATAAGCATACCTGTCCTTGCAATAGAATCGCTCTGAGTTTAACAGGCTCTTTAGCTTGGGTGTATTGCGTGAGGTCAAAAACAAGCTATAAGGCAAAGACTTAACGATAAATAAGCAAAATATGTTTTATCCGCAGCGCTAAAGTGGAGGTTTTTGCTTTTAGCTGCGTTTTGTGACTGAGCTGCGCCTTGCTACTTAGCTGGGCTTTGCGATTAAACAGCGCTTTGCGATTTCGCGACGCCAGCCTGGCAACCGCCTTAAGTTAATCTTCCTGATGAGCCTGGGGTGTGGGCAGGCCGGCAAATAACACCGTTTGCCGCTCATGCTCTGTCAGCACGCCTGTCAGCGCTGTGCGTCTGCGGTATTTAATGGCCTGTGGCTGGTTTGATAACACGGCCTGACGAAACAAGTCCGGTTGATCAATCTGCAACAAACAGCTGCTCCAGAACAGATAGGGGGCATGGCGCAGCTGGCCTTGCTGATAACGGCTTTCCAGCTGCTGCAACAATCGGTTGGCATGATCCGGCTGTTGCAGCATTTTTTCGACCATGGCCTGATGCAGTAGCCAGATTTGCTGGTCGAGCTGTTGCTGACTGCGCGAATAGGTAGGTTGTGTGCTGCGGTTTTGGCGCGACTTGTGTTGGGACTTTTGCCGGGATTTGGGTTGCCACTTTGGTTGCCAACTGGGTTGCCAATTGGGTTGGTATGAGGATTGCCACCCGGGTTCAACATCTGGCTGGTTGAGGGCAGCCGGATTGGCAGTTGTGGTTTCCTGCTCAGGCGGGGTTTCTGCGGGCGCTGTTGCAGTGGACATTCCTGCATGGCTGTTGCTTTTTGTGGTCGCTAAATCGACTTTGCTGAACCTTGCTGCAGCGGTTTTGTTGTTTGCGGTCATAACGTTGTTTATCTGCTGGTTGTGTGTCGGTTGCCTGCAGGCTATTTGTTGGTTACAGCGCTGCTTATACAGGGTGTTCTTTTGATAAAGCGTTAATGAAAATCCCGTGACGCCGCTGCCAGCTCCGGCAGCAGCTTATCGATGCTTTGTAGTTGTCCGGCGATAATATGGATCACTTCACCACTGCGTTGCAGCTGACCGGCCACCATTAATAACCTGCTGGTTAAAAAGGCGGTTTTATCCCGCTGTGCAATAGCACGCCACACCACCACATTCACCAGACCTGTTTCATCTTCCAGCGTTATAAAAGTAACACCGCCCGCAGTGCCGGGGCTTTGCCGGCATGTCACCACACCTGCCACCTGTACCGGCAACTGATTGGCAAGCTTGGGCAAATCAGCAGCTTTGCAGGTTCTTGGTAACAAAGCCGCCTGACGTAACAGCGCCATAGGATGTTGTTTCAGGCTCAGTCCCAGCTGGCGGTAATCTTCCACTAAAGCAGCAATGGCGGTGGGGGCCGGCAAAGGGCAGGCCGCTTTATTGCTATCACTTTGTCTGTTGCTGTCACTCTGTGTGCTGCTGTCATTTGGTATTGTAATGTCCGTTGCCGTATGACCGGCAAAAAGCGGTAAATCTTCCAGCGTATCCTGCAGCTGCCAGCGGCTGGCATAACGATGACCACAAAGGGCAAGCAGCGCATCAGCACTGGCCAGTTTGTCCAGATCCGCCTGTGATAAAGCGGTTTGTTTTAATGCCGTTAGAGAAGGAAAACCCGCTGTGGGCCTTAACGTCAGGGTGTGCAGGATTTTTTGCGGTTGCAAGCCTTTGACCAGAGTTAAGCCAAGCCGTAAGGCTCGCTGAGCGCCTTTGTGTCTGGATTGTTGTGGCTGCGTAGCTTCAGCTTGCTGCTCAGTTTGACCCGGGGTTTGATATTCAGCCTGGGGTGCAGGCAGCTGCTCAATTTTATGCTCCAAAGCAGAATGCTGAATGCAGACAGGCAGCACCACAATACCTTGCCTT
>JAYRUI010000125.1:0-1186 GCA_041919175.1 Rheinheimera sp.
AAAACGCCGGAAAATCTTAGAGTTAGCAACAAAAAATCCGGCGGGGCTGAATTTAACAGATTTCCCTAAAGTAGTGAGTTATCTGCGATGAAATGCGGAAAAAAGACAAAAGCGGTCGTTGCCGCAAGGGCGGAGAATTAAAAAAAACAACGCCGCTTAACGCGGCTGCACCACTTTGGCGACCAGCTTACGCACTATGGGAGCCACCAGCATGACAGCAGGAAAAGCCACCACAAAAGCAAAGAGCCAGGCGTGTAACCAGATACTGAGAATGTCGGGCACCAGGCCAACATTAAACAAACTGATCACCAGTGACATTAAACAGGACATCAACAGCGCCATAAAAAACGCAAACACAATATGCTGGTATTTATTGGGGATCACGAGACACAACCTTTTTCATTTAATAGTTAAACAGCCGCGGTTTCACAGAACCGGGCGCTTTGCTGTCGACAGCAGGCGGTGATTGTAACTTTGTTCGCTGGCAGGCTTTGAAGGCATGCGCCATATCAAACACAGCATGCGACCACTGCCGCCTTGCTTAAGCTCTGGTTACACCGGATAAGGGATAAATTCGCTTTCATCACCCGGCACTTTAGGAAATTTGCCAGCTTGCCAGTCGTGGATGGCCTGATCCAGCCGCGCTTTGCTGCTTGAAACAAAATTCCAGTTAATAAAACGTGGCCCAATGGCAGCACCACCTATCAGCGCAATCCGGGCTGCAGTGACAGCCTCCACCACAACAGCGGTTTTGCCCTGCAATACCGTCAGTGTTTGCTGCGCAAGTTCAGTGTCACCAATTTTTACCTGACCAGAGACCAGATAAAGCGCACGCTCGGCAGTGTCCGGTAACAGCAGTTGTTGCCCTGGCTGTAAAAAAGCTTCGATATACAAAGTTTCAGAAAATACCGGTACCGGCGAAGTGACGCCATAAGCACTGCCCATCATCACCCGCACCTGCACGCCGTTCAGGTTTAATGCCGGAATTTGTGCTTGCGGCACATGATAAAAAGCCGGAGCTATTTCTTCCTGTTCCTGTGGCAACGCCAGCCAAAGCTGTAACCCATGCAGCTTGTGTGGCACCGCTGTGACTTCAGGCCTTTCACGTTCTGAATGCACTATGCCGCTGCCAGCCACCATCAGATTGACGTCACCAGGGCGGATCGCCTGCAAACTGCCCAGCGAA
>JAYRUI010000125.1:1196-7358 GCA_041919175.1 Rheinheimera sp.
TTCACCTGCAAATAAATAAGTAACAGTGGCAAGACCAATATGCGGATGAGGCCGCACCGCAATACCTGTACCCGGCGCAAATTCAGCAGGACCCATCTCATCAAAAAATATCCAGGGACCAACGGTTTTCAGCGTTTTGGTGGGCAATAAACGCCGCACTGAAAACTCACCTAAATCGGCAATTCTGGGGGTGATGGTCAAAGCGATAGCGTCGCATTGTGCTGCAGTGCCGCTACCTGGCTGTGCTGTTGGTTCAGAATTTTTGTTCATGTTCACTCCTGTAACGGCAAAGGTTTGGGCTTTTGCGTCCGGTAACCATTGTTGGCACCATTTTCGCTGCTTAGTCTCGTGGCGCTGCTGCTTGTGTTCATTTGTTGGCGGTGCAACAACGCCCCTCAGCTGTGGGCTTGTTGATCACAGCTTCCAGCCGGTAGCCGTCGGGGTCAACCACAAAAGCAGCATAATAAAAATCGCCATAATCCGGCCTTGGGCCTGGTTCGCCATTGCAACTGGCGCCATGTAACAAGGCCGCCTGATAAAAAGCGGCAACAGCACCTTTGTCAGGTGCGGCAAAAGCAATGTGAAAACCTGGCCCGGGCGCTAATGCAGTCGTTTTTTGTTGTTTTAAGCAGAATAAATCATCGCCTCCGGCTATACCATAACCCACCGCATGATCGTCATCGCCTTCACATATATCCTGCCATACCTGCACATAACCTAAAGCACCCAATACAGCATCATAAAACCGCATTGATTGTTGTATGTCGGCAACACCGATAGAAATATGGTGCAACATCCTGGTTATCCTTCATGCCAGCTAAAAAACACAATAGTAAACCAATTCAATGATATAGATAGTGTGACAAGCATATCTGCCGGGTATATCCCGCCAGCCCCCCGTCTGGCGACCAGCGGATGAAATCTGCGTCGCAACCAGCCACAAGGGTTCAGCACAACAGCGTTCTGCAACGCTATTTTTGTTGGGCTATGCTGCTATCACAATAGATAAAAGCAACAACCGGATTTTTATGGCTTATCAGATTGTGCATGCCGTGGGCGCGACCGTGTATCTGGTGTTTTTTGTGTTGTTTATATGCGCCGGTACAGTGCCCAGAACCAATCCTGGGGTGAGTTATTGGGCACTGGCGGTGCTGTCGGCTTTTTTTGCCAGACTCAGTATCTGGTGGTTAACAGCACTGGGCGATGCCAGTGAGGCGTTGTTGGTATATGCCGTTTTTATGGTGCTGGAAAAAGTGTGTTTACTAGCCGGCACTGGCTTGTTTTTTGGCCGGGTGTTGTCACAGAGGTGGTTGTTTGTTGTGCTTTTTACTGGCCTCGGCTGGATAACAAGCCAATATATTTTGCAAATGCATAGCTGGATTTTTGCCGCAGGTCTGGCCCTTTTTAACGTGCTGGCACTGATGTTTGTTGCCAGAATTCTGTATCTGAGTGAACTTCAGGTACCCCGCCTGATCCAGCGTGCCGCTATTCTTGCCTGCTCCCTGCTTGCATTGCACTGGTGTTTGCTGGTGCCTGTTTATTCGTGGTGGCAGCCAGAGTGGCGTGCTGATGGATTTATCCTGGGGACATTCCTGGCGCTGATGCAATATCTGGCTTTGCTGGCCGCAGTTTTTGCGTTGTTTCAAAAGCGTTTATTACACTCTGAAGCCAAAGCACTGGAAATGGCGTATCAGGATCCACTCACCGGCCTTTGTAATAAAAGATATGTGGATGTGCTTTTTCAACAAGTGTTGCAATTAGCCAACAGGCCCCATCAGACCTTAGCGTTGTTTTATATAGATTTAGACAAGTTTAAACCTATTAACGACAGCGCCGGCCACCACACCGGCGATTTAGTATTAAAAGAAGTGGCCATGAGGCTCAAAAGCTGTTTACGCAGCACAGATATTTGCGCCAGGGTCGGCGGTGACGAATTTGTGGTGATCGCCACCCAATTGGATAAAGAACAGGATGCCACTGAAATTGCGACTAAGTTACTCAAACAGCTACAAGCGCCTGTGCTGATTGGCAATACGGCTTACGAACTGGGCGCCAGCATTGGCGTTAGTATGCATCCGCTGCATGGCAAAGAGCTGGCAGAATTATTAGATAAAGCCGACAAAGCCATGTATCAGGTGAAACAACAAGGCCGCAATGGTTATCGTTTTTATGATCAGCAAAAAAGCTCAACTTAAGGCGCCTGACTACCACAATGTGGCCTGACATACTGATTTAAAAAGGCAATTGCCTGTGGATGGTAGTTATTTTGTGGCTGCGCGTGATTGCCACCAGGCACCACATGATGTTCAACGGCAAAAGGAAAACTAATCGCCTGTAACTTATTCACTATCGCATCTGCCATTTCCATTGAAGGCCAAATGTCATCCAATTCACCTGAAACTAAAAACACCGGGCCACGGATTTTTTCCACCGGGATCCTGCTCAATTCTGCGTTGTTTGCGTCCTGCCTGGCTACCTCGTTAGCACGGCGATAATCTCCCAGCAAGATTGCAGGTAACACATTGGTGGATAAAGGAATAGCCGGCACTTGCTGGTTATCTATCATCCAGGACGATGTGTAACCGTCAGTCCAGAAACTAGGGCTGGCATACACCACATCACTGGGCGCAAAGGCCAGCACAGCCTGAATATCCGGGTAAGTTGCCGCCAGCAACAGCGCAAGTTCAGCACCTTTTGAACCACCGGCCACAATCACACAACCGTCATCAATACCGGGTTGTGTTCTGGCGTCTTGTATCGCCTGATAAACGGCGTTTAACGAAATCCGGTCAAGTTCTGACGGGATCCCTTCTTCACCAAAATAAGCCAGCGCCAGTACCGCATAACCGGCTTGCTGATACAAAGTCCTTTCTTTCACGTTGTGGGCTTTGGTCATACTGTTGCCACCTTCGCTGCCGCCAAAATAAACCAACAGCGGCTGTTTTTCACCTTGCGCAAAAAACAGTCTGGTGTTCACTTTTCCGTAGTGCTCCGGCAAGGTTTTGACTTCAATCACAAGCGGCATCAACACAATAAAAGCAATACAAAGCAGCACCAATACGAAACTCCAAAGTACAGCCCTTTTTGCCAGACGGATAAAAACCGATAAATAAACTAATGCCATCATTGCTCCCTGCTGCAGCTGACGCTGTACTTCACCAACAAATGAAACCAAAACAACAGCCTGCACTGTATGCACTGCCAAGCTGATAATGCAAAAATGTTAATGTTTTTTCATTTTCACAACAACTCCACTGGCTAAACAAAATTTGACCAGCTTAGCGGCAGATACTAGGGTAAGGATACTTGGCCAGGAAAGCTGAATATGCGCAAGATAATGATTATCTGGGATTTCAGTCACGATATAACCCCAACTTTGGATAAAGCAGCCTTATTCATTTATGGTGGCCCCGTGGTGTTTCATTTTGTGGCTTTTATCAGTCACGACACTATCAGCCGCACCGGCATTATCAATCCAACCGCGATGACTGCCATGGTGGCGGCAACGCTCAGCAATCACGCCATTTGCAAAGCACCACACAAAGTTTTTGCCGTACATCAGGATAATATTGCCAAATGGACCAGCGAGCTTTGTGCGGAAAATCCTTATGATATGGTGATCAAAGCTGTGCATCTTTCCAATCAGGCTTTACATACGCCAACCGACTGGCAATTGATCCGCCAGCTGCAGGTGCCTTTATTCCTTTGTGGGCAACAACCGCTGCGTCTGAGAAAACACGTGGTGGTTGCAATTGATTTACTGAATAAAAACCCGGTGCAACAACAACTGAATCAAAAAGTTGCGGCGTACGCGGCCGAAGCAACCTTACATGACGGCGCCTTGCTGCATATTATTCAGGTGCTACCGGTGAACCGCATTTTGCAAAGGTTGAAATTAACGTCAAAACAAGCGGTTTTGGCAAAAGCGGGCCCGGCAATGCAAATAGAACTGCAAGATTGGCTTGCAAGCCAACAGCTCAGCCACGCGCGGATCCATGTGCATGCCGGTGTGGTTGCTGAAGAAATTCAGTTGCTTTGTCAGGAGCTAAAAGCTGAACTGCTGGTGACAGGCTGTACCGGCCAACCAGAGCGCAACCACAATGTTGCAAGCAATACCGCCGAACGCTTACTGATGTTAGTGCCGGCCGATCTGCTGGTGCTCAAACCGGATCTGGTTCAGCTGTAGTTGCTGCCCCCGGAAACGCTTGTGAATTCGCTGAAAAACAAGGTAAATCAGTAACCTGTTTAAACAAGCCCAGTATCAGTCCCCAATAAATGTACTTCCCAAAAAAGCTGTTCTGCGACTATCCTTGTACAACATTTAACCTGAACCTACTGAAGTTGTTTACAGTTCAAGGAGATATTTATGCTGTTCTGGACTACTGTTGGCGGCCGCCTGCTGCTGATCCCACTGCTGACGCTGCTGGGTTTTGTGCTGGTGATGTGGGTGGCTTTATCGTCGTTGCAAGACAGCCTGATGCACGGCCGGGAGCATAAAGTACAAGCAGTTATTGATAGCGCGCACTCATTACTTGAACACTATCATCAACTCGAACTTAAGGGCACGTTGAGCCGTGAACAAGCGCAACAACAAGCCATAGCCGCCATTAAAGCACTGCGTTATTCCGGCACTGAATATGTGTGGATCAACGACTTAACCACACCAACGCCCACCATGATTATGCATCCGACAGTACCGGCGCTGGACGGCACTGTGCTGAATAAAGACAATTTTAACCGCGCCACATTAATGCGGAATGTCGATGACAGCAAAACGCAAACGCTGAACAACGCCAACTTATTCAGCAGCGCAGTACAAGTTGTGCAGCTGTATGAGCGGGGTTTTGTTGAATATCAATGGCCAAAACCACTGGCGAGCGGCGGCGTCAGCGAGGAGCTGTATTTAAAACTATCTTTTGTCAGCGGTTTTAAAGCCTGGGGCTGGTTGTTGGGTTCAGGCATTTATATTGATGATGTGCAGGCGGAATTCCGCAGTTTTGCACTGCAACTAGGCGGCCTGATTGTGTTGTTGTTATTACTGACAATGAGCCTGGCTTTATTTATCAGACGCTGGATTTTGCAATTATTGGGTTGTGAAGTGACCACTGCGGTGCAGATGGTGCAGCAGGTGGCGGCCGGCGATTTTCGTCTGGTGCGGCAAAATAACGCTGTTGACCCACAAAGTTTACTGGCAGCCTTACAACAGCTTGCAGTGTCGCTTGGCCAGATGATTACGCAGCAGCGTCATCTGGCAACGTCGCTGGCAGCGCAGGCCACAGTGCTGGAACAACACAGCGACAGCAGCCAGCAAACGCTGCAGGATGTGATGCACCAAACCACACAAGTGGCAACCGCTGTGCATGAAATGTCGGCCACTTGTGAAGATATGGCCCGAAGTGCCACCACAGCGGCTCAGGCCACCCGAGACGCCACGCTGGAGGCAGAGCATGGTGAGCAGGCAGTGGCACAAACGAAAAATGCTATCAGCGCTCTTGGTCAGAAATTAAATCAGGTTGCGGGCCTTATTACTGAACTGAACCGGCATGGTGAAGCTGTGGGCACTGTGACAGACGTGATTCGTGGTATTGCCGAACAAACCAACTTATTGGCACTAAATGCTGCCATTGAAGCGGCAAGGGCCGGCGAACAAGGCCGGGGTTTTGCGGTGGTGGCCGATGAAGTCCGCACGCTTGCCAGCCGCTCGCAAAGTTCCACTCAGGATATCAGCAAACGCATCGAAGATATCCGTTCAGGCGCTGGCACCGCGGTGCAGGCTATGGCCGCCAGCGAACAGGAAACGCTAAGCACTATCAGTCGTTCAGATGAAGCAGCGCATGCGCTGCAGCGTATTTGTGGGGCTATTACCAGCATTGTGGATGTGAACGATCAGCTGGCAAGCGCCACTGAAGAACTGGCTACAGTGTCGGCGATGGTCAGCAGTAATATGGAAAAAATTGCCACAGCTATCGAACAAACTGCGGCGCAGAGTAAAGAACTGAATCACTCCAGCCATCAATTGCAACTGATGGCCGGCCAGATGCAACAGGAAATGGCGCGATACCAGCTCTGATCTGTGCGTCTGGCGCCCCGGCTCAGGCAACGGCAGTACGGATACCGCCATAGCGTTGCCTTGAGCGGCTAAATGTTTTATGGTGCCAGCAT
>JAYRUI010000126.1:0-7313 GCA_041919175.1 Rheinheimera sp.
CGTGACGTTGAAGTTGTAAAAACGCCGGCACAGGGTTAACCGATGAATATCTCCAAGCCTTTTATTCTGCGGCCTGTAGCCACGTCTTTGCTGATGCTGGCGCTGTTAATCGCAGGCATGCTGAGCTGGCGTTTATTGCCGGTGGCGGCATTGCCGCAGGTCGATTATCCGATTATTCAGGTATTTACCTTTCAGCCGGGCGCCAGCGCCGACATCGTTGCCCGCACTATTACCGCACCGCTGGAGCGGCGGCTTGGCCAAATTCCCGGTTTAAAACAAATGTCGTCGGCAAGTTCTAACGGCGCTTCTGTCATCACTTTGCAATTTGCGCTGGTGGTGGATATGGGCGTTGCCGAGCAGGAAGTGCAGTCGGCAATGAATACCGCAGGCTCGTTATTGCCGGGTGATTTACCGGCACCGCCTGTGTACCGCAAAGTGAATCCGGCTGATGCGCCTATTCTCACTTTAGCCGTCAGCTCCGACACTTTGCCGTTGCCGCAAGTGTACGATTTAGTCGATACCCGGATGGCACAAAAGCTGGCGCAGGTCTCAGGTGTCGGTATGGTCAGTCTGGCTGGCGGGCAGCGCCCGGCAATCCGTGTCAAAGCCAACCCGGCGGCGCTGGCGTCGCTGGATTTAAGCCTGGAACAGCTTCGCACTGCGATCACCGGCGCCAACACCAATCAGCCTAAAGGCAGTTTTGATGGCCCCTTCCGCTCAACCATGCTGGACGCCAACGACCAAATCCGCAGCACCAAAGAATATGAAGAATTAATCGTCGCCTGGCGCGCTGGCGCACCCATCCGGCTTAAAGACGTTGCCGCAGTCGAACAAGGCGCAGAAGACCGATTTTTAGCGGCCTGGGCCAATCAGCAGGCTGCTGTGCTGGTGAATATTCAGCGCCAGCCAGGCGCCAACGTGATTGAAGTGGCAGATCGGGTGCAACAACTGTTGCCGCAACTCACTGCCACTATGCCGGCCGCGGTAAAAGTAGAAGTACTGACAGACCGTACCCAAAGCATCCGCGCTTCGGTGCATGACGTACAAATGGAACTGATTTTTGCCATCTTGCTGGTGGTTGCTGTGACCTTTGTGTTTTTACGCACTATTCCGGCCACTATTATTCCAAGCCTGGCGGTGCCACTGAGTTTAGTGGGTACCTTTGCCGTGATGTATCTGCTTGAATTTTCAGTCAATAACTTAACTTTAATGGCGCTGACCATCGCCACTGGTTTTGTGGTGGACGATGCTATTGTAATGCTGGAAAACGTGGCGCGGCACAGGGAGCAAGGTGCCAGCCCGCTGGAAGCTGCGCTGAAGGGCGCTAAAGAAATTGGTTTTACGCTGATCTCTTTAACCTTTTCGCTGATTGCGGTGCTAATTCCGCTGCTGTTTATGGCCGATGTGGTCGGCAGGTTGTTCTTCGAATTTGCTGTGACTTTGGCGGTGGCGATTTTAATTTCGCTGCTGGTGTCACTCACTTTAACGCCGATGTTGTGCGCTAAGTTACTCACTAAATTGCCTAAACACGACGAGGAAACCGACTGGATGTCGCGGGTTATCCGTCGTTATGGCCGGATGCTGCAGTGGGTGTTGCAGAACCAAAGACTGGCGATGCTGACCATGCTGGGCACTGTTGCACTTACTGCAGTGTTGTATCTGGCTGTGCCCAAAGGCTTTTTCCCGGTGCAGGACAGTGGCGTTATTCAGGTGGTGACTGAAGCACCGCAGGACATTTCTTTTGCCGCTATGGCAGAGCGCCAGCAGCAGCTGGCTGCCAATTTGCTACAGCATCCGGCGGTGGCCAGCTTAAGTTCCTTTATTGGCGTTGATGGCAGCAATAGCAGCATTAACAGTGGCCGCATTTTGCTGAACCTGAAACCACACGGTGAACGCGACGAAAGCGCCACTGAAATTATCCGGGCGCTGGAGCAGCAGGCCAGTGCCGTCGCTGGCATTAAAGGTTGGTTCCAACCAGTGCAGGAGCTCAGTATCGAAGACAAAATCAGCCGAACCCAATATCAGTTCAGCTTAACCACACCGGACAGCGAAGTGCTGGCGCAGTGGTTGCCGGATATGATGGCGGCGCTGCAGGCAAGGCCAGAGTTGTCAGAAGTGGCGCACGACTTACAGCAACAAGGGCTGCAGGCTTTTATTGATATAGACCGCACCGCGGCAGCACGGCTTGGCATTAGCGTGAGCCAGGTGGGGGCTGCTTTGCAAAGTGCTTATAGCCAGCGCCAAATCAGCACTTTATTTACCCAGGCCAACCAATACCGGGTGATTCTGGAAGTGGACCCTAAGCAGGCACAAGGTATAGGTGCTTTGGATAAACTTTATCTGACGACGGCTTCAGGCGCTGCGGTGCCGCTGTCGGCCATTGCCAAGGTCAGTCAGCGTCCGGCCAAACTGCTGATTAACCATCAGGGCCAGTTCCCTGCGGTCACTTTGTCTTTTAACCTGGCCGAAGGTTATTCGCTGGGTGAAGCAGTGGCCGCTATTGAAGAAGTGCAACAACAGCTGCAACTACCAGCGGAAATTGAACTGAGTTTTCAGGGCGCTGCTGAAGCTTTCCGCGCATCACTCAGCAACACGTTGTGGCTGGTGCTGGCGGCGGTGCTGACCATGTACATAGTGCTGGGCATTTTGTACGAAAGTTTAATTCACCCTGTGACTATTTTGTCGACCTTACCTTCGGCCACTGTCGGCGCTTTATTGGCGCTGCTGTTGATGAACCAGCCACTGGATTTAATTGCCGTTATTGGCATAGTCCTGCTGATTGGTCTGGTGAAGAAAAACGGCATTATGATGGTGGATTTTGCCTTAGAAGCGCAGCGTAATCAGGGCTTAACACCTCGCGAAGCCATTTATCAGGCGGCATTATTGCGCTTCAGGCCCATTTTAATGACGACGCTGGCGGCACTGTTTGGCGCTGTGCCTTTATTGCTGGCTAGTGGTTCAGGTGCAGAACTGCGCCAGCCGCTGGGTTTGGTGATGGTGGGGGGCTTGATTGTCAGCCAGGTGCTGACCTTGTTTACCACGCCCGTGGTGTATTTATGGTTTGACCGTTATTTCAGCAGCAACCCAACAGCACAGGAAACGGCTGAGAAGGCGGTGGTGTTATGAATCTGGCGGCGCCTTTTATTCAAAGGCCGGTGGCCAGTAGCCTGATCGCCAGCGCTATTTTGCTACTTGGACTGCTGTGCTGGCGTTTATTGCCGGTGTCGCCGCTGCCGGCGGTCGATTTTCCGATGATAGTGGTCAGCGCCAGCTTGCCTGGGGCCAGCCCTGAAAGTATGGCGGCCACAGTGGCTACACCGCTGGAACGTGCGCTTGGCAGTATTGCCGGGATCCGGCAAATCAGCTCCAGCAGCAATCAGGGCTCGGCCCAGGTGCGGCTTGAGTTTGAGCTGGATCGTAACGTCGACGAAGCCGCGCGAGATGTGCAGGCCGCTATTAATGCGGTACGCGGCCAGTTGCCGTCCGGTATGCCGGGTAACCCTTCATACCGCAAATTTAACCCATCTCAGGCTCCGGTGATGGCGCTGGCGCTCAGTTCCGACAATCTGGCGGCCAGTGTGCTGTATGACGCTGCTGCCACTGTGATAGCGCAAAAGCTGCTGCAAATTCAGGGGGTTGGCGAAGTAGAGGTGACAGGTGCTTCGTTGCCTGCGGTGCGGGTGCAGCTGAACCCGGCCATGCTGAGCCACTTTGGCATCGCACTGGATGAAGTGCGTAGCGCAATTTCCAGCGCCAATGCCACAGTGCCTGTGGGGTTAGTGGAGCACAATGAACAACGCTGGCAACTTGCCACCAACCAGACCATGCGCCGCGCCAGTGATTATCAGAATTTGCTGGTGAAGGTTGTGGACGGTGCGCCTATTTATCTGTCTGATGTGGCCACAGTGTCCGACTCCACTGAAAACCGCTACAGCGCTGGTTTTCATAATGAAAAAAGCGCCGTCATTTTACAAATCAGCCGCCGTACCGGCGCCAATATCGTCGCCACTATTGATGCGATTCAAGCGGCTTTACCGCAGTTGCAGGCGTTGGTACCGGCCGACGCTGAGCTTGCCGTGGTGATGGACAGGTCGCCTGTGATCCGCGCCACTTTAAGCGAAGCGCAGTTAAGTTTATTCATGTCGGTACTGCTGGTGGTGCTGGTGGTGTGGCTGTTTTTGGGCAAATTACGTACTGCGCTTATTCCAAGCCTGGCTATTCCGGTGTCGTTAATCGGCGCTTTTGTGGTGATGTATCTGTGTGATTTTTCACTGAATAATTTGTCGGTGATGGCGCTGATCGTTGCCGCTGGTTTAGTGGTGGATGATGCGATTGTCGTTTTGGAAAACATTAAACGCCATATCGAAACCGGCTTAAGCCCGCTGGAAGCAGCAAAAAAAGGCGCGGCTGAAGTTGGCTTTACGCTGGTGGCGATGAACTCGGCGCTGATCGTGGTGTTTTTATCAATATTATTTATGGGCGGTTTAGTGGAGCGGCTGTTTCGCGAATTTTCCATTACGCTGGCCGGTGCCATGCTGATTTCGTTGTTTATTTCTTTAACTTTAACACCCAGTTTGTCGGCGTTGTTATTGCAGAAAAATGTTCAACCAGCTGCAACAGACCCGCAACCAAGTTTGTTTCAACGTTTCAGCCAAAAATATCAACGCAGTCTGGCCTGGGTGCTGCAATTTAAAAAGTCGGTGCTGACGCTGATGGTGCTGGTATTTGGCGCCAATGCCTGGCTGTACAGCCAATTGCCGGGTGGCATGTTGCCGGATCAGGACACAGGCCAGCTCAGTGGTTTTGTGCGGGGCGACGATGGTTTTTCTTATCAGGTGATGCAGCCAAAAATTGAAGAATTCCGTCAGTTATTGCTCAAAGACCCGGCCGTTGCCGATGTGACAGGTGCCAGCGGTGGTGCTATGGGTCTGAGTAATTCCTGGATGCGGGTACGGTTAAAGCCACTGAGTGAACGAGGTGTTTCAGCGCAGGACGTGGTCAACCGGGTGCGGATGAGTGCGCCTAAAGTGCCTGGCGCTATGTTGTTTCTCAGTGTGGAGCAGGATATCCGCTTAAGTTCACCCTGGAACAGCAGTGACTACGAGCTGTTGTTATTGTCGGGTGAATTAAAACCGTTGCGTGAATGGGGCAAAAAAGCTGCTGAAGCGATGAAAGAGTTGCCGGAGTTAGTGGATGTAGACTCACCGGGCGGTGAAGACGCGCAGCAAGTGGTGCTGCAGATTGACCGCGAAGCGGCGCAGCGCCTCGGTGTAGATATGCGTACTGTGGCCACTATGCTGAACAACTCGTTTTCGCAGCGTCAGGTGGCCACTTTGTATGACGAAATGAACCAATACCGGGTGGTGATGGAGCTGGCGCCTGGGTACACAGCGCAACCGGAAGTCCTCAAACAGCTGATGTTAATTTCCAAAGACGGCAGCAGGGTACCACTCAGTGCCATTGCCAGTTATGACTATGGGCTGGTGAGCGACAGGGTGCGGCACGACGGCCAGTTTGCCTCTATGGGCATAGGGTATGGCTTAGCGCCGGATGTGACAGCAGAGCAGGCGGCTGCGGCGATAGACCGGATGCTGGCCAAGCTGATGATCCCTTCTGTGGTACATACGGTGAACGGTGAAGATCAACGCAATGCCATGTTTAAAAACAGCGACAACTTCTGGCTGATGGTGGGTGTGGTGCTGGCGGTATATCTGGTACTTGGCGTGCTCTATGAAAGTGTGGTGCAGCCGCTGACCATTATTTCTACTTTGCCTTGTGCCGGTATTGGCGCTCTGCTGGCGCTTTATATCACAGGTTCGGCTTTTAGCCTGATAGCTTTGCTGGGGCTGTTTTTGCTGATTGGCATTGTGATGAAAAACGCCATTTTGCTGATAGATTTTGCCTTAGCGGCCGAAAGGCAGGGCTTAACACCCCAGCAAGCCATATTGCAGGCGGCCACGCAGCGGCTGCGGCCAATTTTAATGACCAACTGCGCTGCCGTGCTGGGCGCTGTGCCTTTGCTGTTAGGCATGGGCGAAGGCTCAGAGCTGCGTCAGCCGCTGGGTATTACCATAGTGGGTGGTTTATTGGTCAGTCAGCTGCTGACGTTATACAGCACGCCAGTGGTGTATTTATTGCTGAGTCGGTTCAGACGAAAGCCGGTGTTGGCTGGGGGCGGAACTGAGGTCGGGCAGCAGCTGTAACGGGCGCTATCTATGCTGATACCTGAGTTTTGTTCAGCTGCGTGAAGATAAAAACCACCCATAGCGGTGGTTTTTTTATCGGTTTTTTTACCCGATGGGCATTTTTATGGCAATAGCCTGCGGATTTAGCGAAAAACCAAGGAAATTCCGCACAAATAAAGACGCTACTGTTATGCTGCGCGCCATTTTTTCAGGTGGGTTTATTTGTATGTTTAATAGTCAATTCAGTCAGTTAGAGCAGTCTATCCAGCGTTTGGTGTTAGATAATCAACAATTGCAGCAGGCGCTGTTGCAAAAAGAAGCAGAGCTGCAAGCACAACGTGATGAGCTGGAGCTGTTGCAACTGGGCATGATGGAGTCGGAAGAACAGGCGCAAAAGGCTGCCAGCCGTTTGGATGCGCTGTTGGCGTTATTTCCGCAAACGCCAGTTCAAAACGCTGCGCCAGCAACTGCGCAGGTGTAACAGGGGGGCGTTTTGATGATTCAGGCTGAATATAGTGAACTGACGCTGGAGATCGCCGGACGTGACTACAAACTAAAAACGCTGGCGCAGCAGCAAGAGGGGTTGCAGGAAGCGGCGTCTTTGTTAAATCAGAAGATTTTTGAGCTGAAAAACCGCGGCCGGCATTTAAGCAACGAGCAGGCGGCTATTCTGGCTGCTTTGCATTTAAGCTACGACTTGCTGACTGAACGCGAGCTGCTGGCGCAAGACCGGCAACGCATAGAAGAGCGGCTGTCGCAGTTGCAGCAGGCGATTGAAGGGGCCTTGCCGCAGGGTTGAGGCGTGCTGGTTTTGTGGTCTGGCGCTGCACGGGCAGCCAATGCCTGTTACGCCGTTCGCCTGCGAATCGCTCCCCGATTCGCTTTTGAATGCTCACTTTGCAACAGGCTTTGACTGCTGGGTGGGTTTTGCTCATGGCGTTGCGACGTTGCGTATCGAGGCTGGTGTTTAAGTTAGATTTTGCCTGGTGCGGTGTTGCATTGATACCGGCGCTGCACGGGCAGCCAAGGCCTGTTACGCCGTTCGCCCGCGAATTGCTCCCAGATTCGCTTTTGAATGCTCACTCTGCAACAGGCTTTGGCTGCTGAGGTGGGTTTTGCTCTTGGTGT
>JAYRUI010000127.1:0-7288 GCA_041919175.1 Rheinheimera sp.
CGACAAGGTCTTAAAAATAACCTGTTTTCCTTCGGCAAATTGCTGTACCGCAGCAGGCAGATTACAGACCAACGAAGGTGGAATTTGAAAACCAAACTGCTGGGCTCTGTGTAACTGTTCAATTTTCCACATAGCGCCGCGCAGTTGCAGCGGGTGGCTCACCCAAAAACAGTTCAGCGCATATAACAAACCCAGCAAGGCGTGTTCGGTTTCTTCTTTGGCAAAAGCCAGCTCCTGCGCCGCTAGATCTGTCGCCCGGAAGCTAAAATCTGCCGGTTTGCGCAACCAGACTGCGCTTATATCTTCCAGCGCTATTTGCTCATCAGTTGGCAGATGCCGCAGCTTGCCAACAATTTTCCCGGCGGAAAAACTCTGCCATAGCTGGTAGTCACGGGGAAAACAATCTAAATCCAGCCGGAATGGCTGCACTGGCTGCCTCAGCAGCGGTAGCACTAAATCAACATGCAAATCAGCAGAATTGGAGACAATAAGTACGATGTTTGCCATGAAAAAATCCGGAAGGAGACACAACAAGCCCTCCGTCAGACGGAGGGCCAGAACGCAAAAATTAGCACCAGATACCGTTATCGCGGCCAGGGCGACGATCAGCACGGGCGTCTGGGCCTGAACAACCGGCAGTGGCTACACCATCACGAACCTGCCATTTCGCAGCTTCTTTTTTGTTGTTCGTATTTTTTTCAGCCAGTTTAAAAGCGAACAGTTTGGTTTCATTTTGTTTTTGCATGGTAAGAACCCTTTTTTTGAAGTTGATTTTGTAAAGAGTCACGAGGGTGACCACACCATGGATAAGGTTTGCTGAAATTCCGGTCTTAACGCAAATGTGATAAAAGCATGATAAAAACGTATCTACAAACGTAAAATACTGGCTTTATTGAAGTGGTTTTATTGATGTTCCAGCCAAATCCGGCCTGTTGTTCTGTAACTTGCAGATAAATTCCGTTACATATTCAGTGACCGCAACCTTGTTATTTGCTGCACACTGCAACAACAAAACAATCCCGTTCAGACGGAGCTGCTGATGACCCAACACCCGCTTAAACATCACCAAATTTTCCTGACGCTGCTGGCTACTCTATATATCGGCATTTTATTGGCTTTTGAACATATAAATGGCGGAGTGATCAGCCACCACTTACTCAACAATGCTGATTTACCGGCCATTTCTAACTGGTGGGGTGCGCTGTTGCTGCCGGTGCTGAGCTGGTTTTTATTGGGTCGTATTTACCGCAGGGTCCAAGGTAGTTATCCGTTTACTGTGCTGATGTCGTTTATCGGCGCTTTGTTCTTTGGTGTGCTGGTGTCGGTGTTGTTCAGGCACGGACAACACCAAGTGTTATCACAACTGATGTTAAGTCTGCCGCTGCTGGCACTGTTTTTCCCGTTATACCGCGCTGAATTTTTATTGGGTTTTGTGCTGGCAATGACTTACACCTTTGGTGCTTTATTACCAACAGGTTTTGGCTTGTTGGTAACGCTGATGGCACTGCTGGTATATAAAGGCGTGCGCTTGTTGTTCAGCTATGGCGCTGCCTTGCTAAATCGCAGCGCTCAATCCTGAGTCAGCTTCTGAGCATACGGCACCTGACATTGGGTGCCTTGCATCTTGTCACCAATTTGCTTCACCAATTTGCCTCACAGAGCCAATCCTGACGGGCAATAACCCTGCTCAATAAACAGCCAGCCATGATAAAAACCCCGAACCACAGACACTAACCTTCTCACCTATACTCTCAGATGCAGATTTGGATGCTGTTCTGCAGCACAACCAATCAAAATGCCACTTGGAGGCACTGACATGAAACGTATAGTCGTCTGCTGTGATGGAACCTGGAACGAACCTGACCAAAACCCAACCAATGTGATCAAAATTGCCCATCATCTGGCTCCCGTCGATAAGCACGGCACACAGCAAGTGGTGTTTTACGATCAGGGAGTTGGCACTGGTGGGGGGGTGGATAAATTTATTGGCGGTGCCACCGGCAAAGGCATCGAAAAAAACGTGCTGGATGGTTATCGGTTTATTATCCACAACTATGACATTGGCGATGAACTGTACTTTTTCGGTTTTAGCCGCGGTGCTTATACGGCCCGGGCTATTGCCGGCATGATTAACGCCATAGGGCTGTTACCCAAGGATTTATGGGAGCAACTACCGGCGGCTTACCAGTATTACCGCACAGAACCAAAACAACGAAACCGCAATTTGTATGAAAAAAACCACAGACCCACCATCAATATGATTGGCGTCTGGGACACTGTCGGTGCCCTGGGTGTACCCACCCCTTTACTGCAACCTATCTCAAAACGTCTGGTGAGTTTTTTTGATACCGGCTTGAGCCCGCTGGTGCGTTATGCCTACCATGCGTTGGCACTGGATGAAAAACGCGGGCCTTTTGCGCCTTCGCTCTGGACCGGTAATTTAGCGGCGAATCAATACGTGGAGCAATGCTGGTTTGCCGGTGTGCATTCAGATATTGGCGGTGGCTATGACGAACACAGAGTGTCGGATATCAGTCTGGTCTGGATGGTGAATAACGCCAGCCAGCTGGGCCTTGAGTTTGATACCAATGACCCGGTGTGGCGCGCCACAGTGACTCCGGATGCAATGGCGCCGCTGCATGATTCTTACGGCACTTCCCATAAAATGTTTGGTGGCTTAATGGGCAGCCCGAAGATCCGTCAGGTCGACAATCCGCTGGGGCAAGGTCATCTGATGCGGGTGCATGAATCGGTATTTGACCGGATGCACGCCAGTCACTACCAGCCGGAATGCCTGAAACTGAAACCTTTTCATTTAAACGGTAACCGCCGCCAGTTTGACCGCTTCCAGACTTTTGCCACGCCTGCCACTTTGCAGCTAGGGAGCAGCCCTTACGATTGTGCGGTGGAAAATTTCAGCCCGGGCGTGGGCGCAGCCATTAAAACCAACGCCAAATTAAAACTGAACAGTCTGGTGGATTTAATCGTTGGCAAGCAGCAGCTGCAGTTGCAATGTGTCTGGGCTTCAGGCAACAGTTATGGCCTGAGGCGCTGAAAAGTTTGATGGTTAACGCTGACATAAGCTCAAAAAGCCCTGAAATTTCAGGGCTTTTTATTACAGTATCACCCGGAGTTCTTAACCCACTTAACAAGCCAGATGCGCCAGCTGCTGATGGCACTTATAACCGGGCACCTGTTGCAACCATTGCTGATAAGTGTAACTGGCAGCTTTATGTAATGCCGCCACTTTGGCAGGTAGCTGCTGCAGAATGTCAGCTTCCTGTTGCACTGAATGCAGATGGCGGTGTTTGAGCAAAGCGGGTCTGTCTTGCTGACACCAGGCTTTGACACTCTCGGCTGTCACTTCTAAATGCGACTGCAATCCCAGATGAGGCCCATAACAAAAGGCTTTATTTAAACAATAACGGCCAAACAATAACCTTTTGGCACCCCGCGGAATTTGGAAAGTTTCGTAATGCCAGTGAAACATATTCAGTTCCTGCTGCTCACCCAGCCATTTTTTAGCTTCCGGAAAAGCCGTTACCCGCACCGGATCCCAGCCTATTTGCGGCACCGCATTAGGCCTGACCTCTGCGCCCAGCACTTTGGCTAATAACTGCCCGCCAAAACAGTGCCCCAGGATGGGCCTGTGCCGAGCCAAAGCATCCTGCAGCAACTTTTCTTCCAGTCTGATCCAAGCTTCGCTGTCGTTGACACTGGCATTTGAACCTAATAACACGATACCACTGTAATCTTTACTGCTGATGGGTGGAGCGTCGCCCTGATCAATGGCAAAAATCTGATAAGGCATCTGGCATAAATCCAGATAAGACTGCAAATATGCCGGGCCCTGAGTGGCATGATGCTGACAAATGGCAATAGGTTTTAGCTGACTGAACATGGTAAAAGTCCGGGTGATAAACACAGGCCTATGATAAAAAATGTCAGTGCAAAAACGCTGTAAAGGATCAGCACAGCCGGATAAAAGAATCGTAAATTTTAAACAGATCACTGACGTTGCCAACGCCGGTAAAGAGATAACACAAAATGCAGATGCTGGTGCTTAACAGAAAAACGACCAAAAAACAGGCAAAAAAAAGAGGTCAGATGCGACCTCTTTGATATTCACTCGTTAAAACTAGCTGTAGTACCGATGTGCGGTTCATTCACCGCTCATAGGTTTAAATCAAAATGGTAGTACAAACCTTTCCGAAGAAAATAACGTTAGAACCACCGTCAATACTGGGTTTCGGCCACTTTTGAGGGCTCGGCCCACAAAAAGTATCACCTATCGGGCTTTAACACGGTTTTACGTTATAAATTGCCTAAATCGATTGTAGCCGTACAACGAACTCTTTTTAACTGCTTGGTTTGAAACAAAAAATCTATATGTTATTTTTTTGTTTCAAATATCCAAATCGAACTGCCCTTCATTGTGGCCTATTTTTACGCTCATGTGAGTTGTGCCAGTTAACTTTTTGCACTGAACGCCCTTGCTCCTTGCGAGTACACACTCACGCCTCCGAGCAACGAAAACGCAGCAAGAAAACAAAACTTTTATTATGTTACATAGGTTTATTGCAAGTCGGTTACCTTCAGTCTCACTTCTAATCGCCACTAAAGGTGAAACAAAATGCTATAAGCAAACCTATTGGGATCGAGTGTTCATTGTCACTTGAGAATGTTCTGATTGGTGACAAGGTAACGAACGTATTATTTATAGGGCCAAAACAACCTGGTGGCTATAGAAGCGAAGTGCATTATACATTATACAGCGGAGTCAATTTCATCCAGCACAGCAGGACAACTCATTCACATCTTTGTGAAAGGTTTGGGCGCAGAGCTTGATCCCTTCAACCATGGTCAAATATGGAAACAACTGGTCAGCTAACTCAGTGATAGTCATCCGATTGCGGATAGCTAGAGCTGCAGTTTGGATCATTTCTCCGCCTTCATGGGCCAAAAGTTGTGCACCAATCAGTCTTCCTGTGGTCTTTTCAATCACCAGCTTGATAAAGCCGTCAGTTTCAAAATTGGCCAGTGCTCTGGGTACATTTTTCATGTCGAGTACCCGGCTGTCCGTGTGAATCCCCTGCTGTCTGGCCTCAACTTCAGTCAGTCCGACGGTTGCAACCTGCGGATCGGTAAAAATGACCGCAGGCATCGAGGATAGATCAAGTTTACTCTCGCCACCGGTCATATTCATTCCTGCGCGGCTACCAGCAGCCGCAGCGACATACACAAACTGCGGCATAGTGGAACAATCACCTGCGGCATAAATCCCTGGAACGCTTGTTTCCATCAGCTCGTTAACGATGATCGCACCGTTTTTGTCTGTCCGGATCTCAACTGCATCGAGGTTAAGACTGGCCGTATTTGGATGACGCCCTGTGGATATTAAAAGCTTGTCACAGCTTAAAGTACCTGCATTGGTTTTCAAGGTAAACTGCCGTCCGTCATGAGAAACGTTTGACGCCTCGGTATGGGTTAGAACCCTGATACCTTCATTCTCAAAGCAGTCTGTTAATTTTTCGCCGAGTAACGGCTCATCGCGATAAAGAAGCGTATGTCTGGCCAAAAGGGTAACATCACTGCCTAAACGGCGATAAGCCTGAGCAATTTCCAGCGCAACGACAGAAGATCCAATGATGACCAGATGTTGTGGTCGTTCTGTCGCAAACAGCGCCTCAGTAGAAGTCCAGTACGGGGTTTCGCTCAGACCTTCAATAGGCGGGATGGTCGGGCTCGAACCGGTAGCAATGAGCACCTTATCGGCGTGTATTTCTTGCTGGGAGCCATCACTTTGGCTGACGATCAAAGTGTTCGCGTTTTTGAAAGTAGCCCAACCTTTGATCAAACTCAGTGCCGGATTGATATCCAGAATATTTTGGTATTTTGCCACGCGCAATTCTTCGACAAGCGTTGTTTGCTGCTCCGTCAATAGTGCGCGATTAAGCTGTGGCGAATGATTTACCAATCCGGTAAAAGGGTTGTTTCGTTGTTGCTGCGCCAGTTGTGCGGCGCGGATCAGGATCTTAGACGGGACACAGCCGACATTGACACAGCAGCCGCCAATAACATCCGCACCTTCGATAAGCGTAACCTTAGCTCCTCCGTCAGCAGCTTTAATCGCACAGGCAAACGCACCAGAGCCACTGCCAATGATCACCACCTGTTGTGGGCTGATATTTTCTGTATTGCTGGTTTTTGTGTTGTCAAAACAAGTTTGAGGTTCTGGTTTGACTTGTGCGGCATAACCCAGAGTTTCAACCGTCTTGACGAGATCCGCGACACTTACCTTCCCGTTTGTGGTGATCGCTGCGCTGGCGTTTGCATAGGAGATCTCAACGTAATTCACGCCTTCGGTCGCATCGAGCGCATCTTTGATATGGGCGACACAGCTTGGGCAAGTCATCCCTTTTATCGATAGCAAGATCATTTTCGTTCCTCAATAGCGAAGAGGTATTTTCTGTGATTGTTAATTATCGTAACCAATGCGCTCAGCTTATTGCCGAAACAGGGGCCGTAATCGTATGTGTATTTCCGCGCTTTACTCTTTGACCGTTGACGGATAACCCGCGTTAGTGGTGGCTTCAGTCAGTGCTTTCACCGTGGTTTTTTCGGTATCGAAGGTGACTACTGCTAACTTGGTGTCAAAGGTAACTTCAGCTTTACTGACGCCCTCTACATTTTGTAAGGCTTTTTTGACCGTAAACGGACAAGTGACGCAGTTCATGGTTGGAACTTCCAACGTAACCGTTTTCGTTTCGGCTATAGCGCTCAGGCTGGTCAACGTTAGCAAAAACAACAAGGTGATTTTCTTCATCATTCTCTCCAATAACGTATAAAACGTTAATAAAATTGAGGGTAAAAAGTATTCAGGCGAACCAGACAATCCAATAATTGCTGGTGACTAACATTAATGCTGTGAGTGCTGATAACCAAAAGATCACCTGCCGACGTTTTCGCACTAGGGGAACTGCACAGACTGTTCCTGGAGCGCACATGTCAATAGGTCGATAGACCTTCCAGCCAGCAAATCCAAACGAAGTTAAAACCAGCAGAATAAAAATAGGGCGATAAGGTTCTAACATGGTCAAATGACCAATCCAGGAACCACTCACCCCAAGTAGCAACAAAACGAAAGGACCGGCACAACAAACGCCTGCACCAATGGCCGCAACTATTCCACCGATAACGGGGAGATTTGACTCTTTTATGGACACGTTTTACTCCTACGATTAGAGCTATCGGTGTCAGTGTAGATGCCGTACCATAGTACGGAGTC
>JAYRUI010000128.1:0-7265 GCA_041919175.1 Rheinheimera sp.
GGCGTGCCAGGCACTGGAAACAGCACTAAAGCCGGTATCCTGTTTTAAGCTGATTTTGATATAACCCAACAGCTGCGAGCCCTGATAAATCTCCTGCACCATCGGCTGCAATTCCACTTCATGTTGTGGCGCATATAACAAGCGGGCTGGTTCACTACCGCTGGATTCACTTAAGCGTACGCCGTTGGCGTCGTACACCACCACATCGTGTAAATAGGGGCTGGACGCCAGCTGCTGGGTGAGGGCGGTCAGGCCATCAAGCTGGTCGTTTTCAATCAGATAAGCAGCGGTTTGTGCCAAAGCTTTTAAGGTTTCGCGCATGAGTACCGAACTTTGCTCGGCAAACAAGCGTTGCCCCTGATTGCTGCTGTCATTCCACCATTGCAACAAAGCAACCAGCCCAGTGATGGCGAGCGCCAGTTGCACAATACGGAATAGTTTTGCTGATTTTTTTCGCGTTTTTATCGTCGAATTTGTCATTTTCACTACACCATAGACTGACAGGGGCTGAAAAATATCGGTAGAATGCCACGGCATCAGGTTGAAGTATAGGGATTCGTGTGGGCTTTTTTCTGAACTGGACACGGCAGCAGCCGGTTGAAATCGACTTTTTTTCGTTATTACAACAGCATTCTTTATTGCAGCTGACATCAGCTCAGGATGGCTTTTTACTGTCGGCCCCGGAGCCTGCAGCGCACCAGCCTGTTCAGGCCAGAATTTGTTGTTTTGGTGCACCAGTTGGTGCCGAACAGTTCGCGAAGCTGGTTGCGTTGTTACAACCTGGGCACAATACAATACTGCTGACTGCAGGCTCGCCACACCCGGATTTAGCCTCAGCTTTATATCTAGGACTGAGTCAGCCCTTGTCTGAGTCTTTGCAGGCGAAGCTTAAAGACTTTGGCAACAGCATCGCCGCTGAGCTGGTGTATCTGGACGGCACCACCACTTTGGCGAAGGCCGGTTTATTGGTGATGGATATGGACAGCACCGCCATTCAGATTGAATGTATTGATGAAATTGCCATGCTTGCCGGTGTTGGCGAGCAAGTGGCGGCTGTGACGGCAAGGGCGATGAATGGCGAGCTGGATTTTGCGCAAAGCCTGACGCAAAGAGTGGCGGCGCTTGCCGGTGCGCCCCAGATAGTGCTTTCCGATGTGCTGCAAAAGCTGCCGCTGATGCCGGGTTTAACTGCTCTGGTGGCGCATTTGCAGGCGCGGCAATGGCAGGTCGTGATAGCGTCTGGTGGTTTTACCTATTTTACCGATGCCCTCAAATCACAGCTTGGCCTTAGTGCCACTTATGCCAATGTGCTGGAGATCGCTGATGGCAAACTGACCGGCAAGGTGCTGGGCGCTATTGTGGATGCACAGCGTAAAGCTGAAGTGGTGGCAGATGTGGCAGCTGAATATAAGATCCCGCACAGCCAGACAGTGGCTATCGGCGATGGTGCCAATGACTTGCCGATGTTGGCAAAAGCAGCGCTTGGTGTGGCTTTTCATGCCAAACCCAAAGTACAGGCGCAGGCCAAAGCCGCTATCCGGCAGGGTTCGTTGTTGCAGTTATTGTATTTGTTAGATCCGGCTTTATGAAACATCAGCAAAGTTCGGAATATCTCGATTTAGCGGCTTATCAGTTGCACCTGCGCAAACTGACGCCGCTGCACATTAGCCAGGCGCCTGTGTTGATGTTGCATGGTGCAATTGAAAATGGCCGTATCTTTTATAGCCATCATGGCAAAGGGCTGGGATGTTTCCTGGCTGATCAGGGCTTTACCGTCTATTGCGCAGATTTTGCAGGTCGAGGCTTGTCGAGACCCAAAGCAGGGCCTGACTTTAATCACAGCCAGCATCAGCTGATTTGCCAGGATATCCCGGCATTAATTGAACATTTATATCAGCGTCATCAGCAAAAAATTCATCTGGTGTGCCATTCATGGGGTGGGGTGGTGCTGGCGGCCAGCCTGGCTCGTTTTCCACACCTTGCTGAAAAAATACAGAAAAACGTATTTTTTGGCAGTAAAAGACGTATTTCAGTGAAAAGTCCCGCCAAAACATTACAAATTGATTGGGTGTGGAACAAACTCTCGCCTTGGTTGTGTAAACGTTTTGGTTATTTACCGGCTAAACGTCTGCGTTTTGGCGCCGACAATGAGCCGGCGCAGTTCCTGCTGGACACTGTGCACTGGATCCAGTCTGAGGATTTTGTCGACCCAACAGACCAGTTTGATTACGCCCAAGCAGCTACACAACTCAAGTGGCCGGACAGCTGGTTTTTTGCCGCGGTCAACGACAAAATTTTAGGTCACCCGCAAGATGTCCGTTTGTTTATGGCAGAAAGCAATCTGGCAGATGCCCGTTTTAGCCTGCTTGGCAAAATAAATGGCGACGCGGTGGACTATGACCATATCTCAATGTTAACCCACCCCCAGGCAGTGCAGGGGCATTTTTCTGCTTTGGCGCAGTGGCTGAAACAGCAGAGCTAAAACAGCTATTGCAACTGTTACGTTACGCCATGCGCTCTGCAAAGCGCGTCAGCTCTGCTCCAGCGCGACGATATACTGGCGGCGTTTCTGTTGCTGATCACCGATTTGTTCAGTGCTGACGCCGTAACGTAACAAAACTTCGTCACTGATATCTATCACATCACCGACGCCCACCACACTCCATAACTCTTCTTCCAGCACTTTGGCTTTATGAATGGCGTACTGGCTGACATAACCCAGTTCTTTGGCAATATGGTCGGTGTCGGGACGACCGGTGCGGGACAAAAATACTTTAAAACAAAACAGCAAGTCGTTGGCGAGGGACTCCTGCACAAAGGCTTGCCGGGCCTGACTGGTCTTTAAGTCAAAATCAAATTCGGTGACAAAACTTTGTTCGTTGCGAAACTGGGCTGGCTTAAACCGAATAAACACCTCATAAACTTTGGGAGCGTCCTGGCGTTTCATCGTTTTAAGCTGATTGGCAAACTGCAAATTGGTAGCGTTATTTTTCAGCAGCGGCTGTAAGTTGATTTTTGAAGATTTGTCACCGGACAACCCTAATAAACGATGCAGGTTATTGGGTTCAGCGCCTCTGCCTATCACGTTTAAGTCATAGCGAATGCCATGGCGGTGCATGTAAAAAGGTAGGCTGTTGAGTGCTTTGACATACATATTCCGCAGTGCAGTACCAAGACCTGCATATTTTGGCGTTTCTTCGGCCGGTGTCAGTTTGTCTTTATTGCTTTTAATCAGTTGCTCAAAAAACAATTTGCCCTGATGCGGGCCCGTTTGTTCCACAACTTTCAGATTCATAATCAGCTGGCTTTTACTGACTGCCATCACTTCATAATCCAGTTGTTGCAGGTCAAACTTGCTGGATATGGTTTGCATGTCCGGTAAGGCAAGTTGAATCACATCGCCCTTTTGGAAATTAACCGGTATCGGCGCTTCTACCTGTAAGCCTTTGCTGGAAAAGTCGCGGCTAAAAGCTTCAAGCTGTTGTTCGCCAAGTCGCAATAAAACTTTGGTTTTATATAAATAACGGGTCTCACCACGCAAGTTGACATATTGTAAAGCCACAGCTTCCAACGGAGGCAGCTTGTCGACTTTGGCATGACCAAATATTTTCAGTTGTGACAACAAATTTTCGTCATAACGGATTTGCTGATACAAAGCCGTGTTTTCTTCGGTGGTAATGTCGGTGAGGCTGGCAATATAACGAATGTCACGGATCAGTTGCTGTACTTGCTGTGACGGTGGTTTGTTTAGTTTGGCAATATCCTGATCTGCGGTATCCGGCAGCGACATCAGCACATGGGCGTCATTGGGGTGGGTACGCTGCACCACCAGATGAAATACCCGAAAGCTGGTTTTACGCGCGGCAAAACCAAAAAATACCTTTTGTAATTCAGGAAGTTGCTGTAGTTCGTCAGAGGTTGCACTGTAAAAAAACAACTTGCCTTTGGCGGCGTGGGTAAAACAATACAAGATGCTGGAACGTTCAGCAGGCGCTTTTTGCAGGCAGCTTTTTAGTCTTTTACCCGACAACAGCTGCATGAGAACCGACTGTTGGTGTTCATCCTGAAAATATTGCACGTTTTGCCGGTTATTTTCCGTTGTCATGGCACAAACCGGTACCGGTAAACCTTCGCGTACTGCCAGAAATACCGGCAAAGAACTGATTCGGGGCAGGTAAAACTGCTCGTAACCTTTGACAACAACAGCGTCCAGCGTATTGTCGAGGTTCACTTTATAACGTCTTTTATTGCCCTGAATAAACTGACGCAGAAATTCGCTGAAGCCCTGTTCATCAGCCAATGGTAATCTTTTTACCCTGACATATTGGGCGCGGTCTACCACTTCAGTGTCAATCACCTGATAAGGCACCCCCTGACTCAGACCTAAGGCAAATTCTTGCTCCAGACCTTTGAAAAAAATGGCAATTTTTTGCCCTGCGCTCAGTCTTCTGCTGCTCGGTACTTTGAGTTTGCTGCCTGAAACCGACAAATCGACGGTGCTGGCCGGGAATTTCTCGCCGTCATCAAGTTCAATTTCAATGTCGATGGTGAAGTTCATCCGTTCTTCACCGCGGCTGCAGTAGCTGGCAAACTGCACTAACGAAGGGCCGGTTTTTTCCGGCTCAGCTTCTGTATTTTCTGGTTGCGCGGGCTGTAACGGCTCACCGGCAATCACGGCCTGAATACGTTGTTCTGTTTCTTGTTTGTGCCGAACTCTGTAGTTGTTGTCGGTGTTCATTACTTCTTCAAACAGGCCCATGGTGAAGCGTCCATAACGTTTCAGGCCACGTTCAAAGGTTTTGATGGCGGTATCGTCCATATAATGGGTGCGGCCACCATGGTCGTAAGCACGAACTTCACCGTCTACTTTGCCACGTAAATCAATATAATAACTGCAAGGCTGGCCCAGCCGTTTGAGCTCCATTTTCAACAGGAATTGTTTTGGCTTGGGGATATCCGAAGTCAATAAACCAAACACCTCGGTGAATTCCGGGGTGTTTATCAAAGGTACTAAGCGTTCAATTACGCCAATGTACTGTTGTAAATCGGGAGTCGTCATAAACTGCGGGCCTGAGCCATAGTGACTTCTTGTTGTGATACCATGTCATACATTAAAAGCAAAAATTATGCCTTTCAATTGTTTCGGTGAAAATTATGGCCAAAGTTAAAACCGCTTATGTCTGTAACGATTGTGGAGCGGACTTCGTGCGCTGGCAAGGTCAATGTTCTGAATGTGGTGCCTGGAACACTATCAGCGAAGTGCGGATGCCTGCGATCAGCAATAAAACCAGCCGCAGTAGCGGCGGTTATGCCGGGGCGACCGTTGCCAAAGTGATGCGGCTGGATCAGGTCGATTTGCAGGATGTACCGCGTTTTAGCTCGGGTTTTGCTGAGTTTGACCGGGTGCTTGGCGGCGGTATAGTGCCGGGTTCTGCCATTTTGATAGGCGGTAGCCCGGGAGCCGGTAAAAGTACCTTATTGCTGCAAATTATGTGTTACCTGGCGGCGCAGGGGCCGGCGCTTTATGTCACTGGTGAAGAGTCGTTGCAGCAGGTTGCTTTGCGTGCACACCGGCTGGGTTTACCCACCAACCAGCTCAATATGCTGGCAGAAACGCAGGTGGAAACCATTTGTCAGCTGGCGCAGCAGGAAAAACCACGCATTATGGTTATCGACTCTATTCAGGTGATGCAGATGATGGACATTCAGTCTGCACCTGGCAGTGTGTCGCAAGTGCGTGAAAGTGCTGCTTTTTTGACGCGGTTTGCTAAGCAGCAGAATGTTGCAGTGATCATGGTGGGTCATGTCACCAAAGATGGTTCTTTAGCTGGCCCTAAAGTGCTGGAACACTGTATTGACTGCTCTGTGATGCTGGAAGGGGATGGTGATAACAGATACCGCACTTTGCGCGGCACCAAAAACCGGTTTGGCGCAGTTAATGAGCTAGGTGTTTTTGCCATGACAGGTCAGGGCATGAAAGAAGTGAAAAACCCATCGGCTATTTTTTTAAACCGCGGTAAAGACGAAGCTGCCGGTAGTTTAGTGATGGTGCTGTGGGAAGGGACCCGGCCCTTGTTGGTGGAAATTCAGGGGCTGGTGGATTATTCGCCGCTGAATAACCCGCGCCGTGTCACAGTGGGCATGGAGCAAAACCGCTTATCGATGTTGCTGGCGGTGATGCACCGTCATGCCGGTATTCAGATGTCGGATCAGGATGTGTTTGTCAACGTGGTGGGTGGTGTGAAGGTCAACGAAACCGGTGCCGATCTGGCGACTTTACTGGCGCTGGTGTCCAGTTTTCGTAATAAACCGCTGCCGGTTGATTTAGTAGTTTTTGGTGAAGTGGGTTTGTCCGGCGAAATCCGCCCAGTGCCCAGTGGGCAGGAAAGACTGCGTGAAGCAGCTAAACATGGTTTTAAACGCGCCATAGTGCCGCTGGCCAATGTACCCAAAGATGCTATTGCCGGCATGACAGTGATAGGGGTGCAAAAATTGCCGGAAGCGCTGGAGGCGTTGTAAGTTATCGTCAGCTGATTTTTATCTGAAAAGTTATATTTTTAACTCAATTATTGAACACAACAAATAACAACTAACAAATAATAAAGGCCGCTGAGCGGCCTTTATTATTTGCTGCGAAAACCAGCTTAGTTTGCTACTTGTTCTGGTATTTCCGCCTGCGGGAAATTCAGCGCTAATACCGCTTTGGCATCATCACGCAGTTTGGTTAAACCTAAAGCGTCATAACTGGTCACCATCAGCTGTAATGCGTCGGCTACCTGTGGTGAATCGCGATAGAACTCCACAATATATTTAGCGCGGTTGGCTGCAGCTAAATGCGCACCACGGCGGCTGTAATAGTCAGCAACCAGCAATTCATGGCGGGCCAGTTTTTCTTTAATAAAGGTCATGCGCGCCTGACCATCAGCAGCATATTTGCTGTTTGGGTAGGTGCTGGTCAGAATTTTGAAATCTTCAAAAGCCTGTTTGGTGCTTGCCATGTCGCGGTCAGCACGGTCGATACCAAAAAATTCCTGGAAAGAATTTTCATCGGCTTTCTGATTGGTTAAACCACGCATGTAATAGACGTAGTCCAGATCAGGATGATTTGGATTTAACCGGATAAAACGGTCTATACTGGCCAGACATTGTTTAACATCACCAGACTCGTGGTAAGCGTAAATTAAATCCAGCTGAACCTGACGTGCCATAGGGCCGAATGGGAAACGACTTTCCATGGCTTTTAACAGTTCGATGGCCCTGCTGTA
>JAYRUI010000129.1:0-3211 GCA_041919175.1 Rheinheimera sp.
CCAGAGTAAAACTCTGCACTTCTTCACTTGGAAAACGGATACGGCCCTGCAACGCCACTTTGTCACCAAGCGCCGGTCCATCGGTGATGGTGTAATTCACCAGATGCTTGTCATCGTCAGTAGCTGCGGTCACAACTTCTGTTGTCAAAGGACTGCGATGAACAACAATAGGATCCTGAATAAGCTCGCGGGTATAAAGCGGGGTTTTGACAATATATTTTGGGATCCACTCACCGGCCGGAAAATCCAGCTTAAATTCACCGGTAAAAATGGCGTCTCTGGGTCTTTCATCAAAGTTTTTGCCATCATCGCGAAATGACGTGAACTCAATCACAGTTTGTGAGTGATTGTCGTATTCCGGCTTTTGCGTGCTGATTAACAGCACGTCCAACTGCAGAATATCGCGAAAATCGCGGGCATTAATGGGTTTACCGCCATTGGTCAGCCTGGCCGTGACTTTTAACGTTTCCCCAACCATTAAATCGGTCGGCAGCGCGTCAACCTCTAAATCAATATCGGTTAACACCATAATGCGGCTTTCCGGCAACACTTCGCCTATTGCCTGCCATGGCCCTGGTACCGGGTTGGTAATTTTAATCAGATCATAGGTTTTGTCGTCGTGCCAAATCACTTTTTGTTCTTTGGCATTGCGCGAATAAATTTTGCTGCCATCCGGCCGCACCAGTACGATGGATGGCGTACCTCTTTTACGAAAAAACACCAGGGTGATTTCTTTGACTTCAAAATCGATCCGGAACCTGTTGTCGAGTAGCGGAATATGATTACTGCTGGAAATATCGGGTAACTCAAGCAGACCTGTGTTGCCCTGCTCTTCGTTTGGATTTGCTGTTGCCGCTGGATCCGGCTCCTGCTTTTTATTGAGTTCTGCCGCAGGCTTAGCCTCCACCGGCACAGGTTTTTCATTGCTGCTCTGCGCCAGCGCAACACCAGAACACAACAGCGCGGTTAAACACCAGACAACTAACTTCGCCACAGGCAACTCCCACCTTTTTTCTGCACTAAATCCAGGCGTTTTTCATGGGCTTCCAGCTCTGCAACCGAAGCGGCCACCACCCGCAAAGCACCACGACGTACCAGCCCTTGTACCTGCTGCTGTTTTTGTTCAGCGTTATCCTGATGGGATGCCAGATTTAAACTCACCTGACCGCCAGTCATCGCTAAATAAACATCAGCCAGAATTTCGGCATCTAATAAAGCGCCGTGGAAAGTCCGGTGGCTGTTATTGACGTCATAACGACGGCACAACGCATCTAAGTTATTTTTTTGCCCCGGGTGTAGATCACGCGCCATGGCCAGGGTATCAAGAATGGCGCAAACTGTTTGCACTTGCGGCAACGCAGGTGTGAGTAAATTAAATTCGTGGTTAATAAAACCAACGTCAAAGGCGGCGTTATGAATGACCAACTCAGCGCCCTGAATGTATTCAAAAAACTGCTGAGCTATATCACGAAATCTCGGTTTATCAGCAACAAACTCGTTGGTAATACCGTGAATGTTAATAACTTCCTGATCCATATAGCGATCGGGATTTAAATACACATGGAAGTTATTGCCGGTGAGTCGGCGGTTAAACATCTCCACACAACCGATTTCGACAATACGGTGGCCATCTGAAGGGTTAATACCTGTGGTTTCAGTGTCGAGAATTATCTGTCGTTTTGCCATCTTCAATTCGTTTTTTAGCGCTTTTGCGTTAGATTATACGCCGTTTAAGCACCTGGGAAGCGTTGATGCGTAAAACTGTGGCAATCTTTACTGATGGATCTTGTCTGGGCAATCCTGGCCCTGGCGGATATGGAGTGGTTCTGAAATATCAACAACATCTGAAAGAGATGTCCGGTGGCTTTTTACAAACCACTAATAACAGAATGGAATTAATGGCCGCTATTGTTGGCCTGGAGAGCTTAAAAGAAGACTGCAATGTAGTGTTAACCACTGACAGCCAGTATGTGCGCCTTGGTATTACCCAGTGGCTGAAAAACTGGAAACGCAACAACTGGCGTACCAGCCAGAAAGAACCTGTAAAAAACAAAGATTTATGGCAAAGGCTGGACGCAGCAAGCGCCCGCCACCAGATTGACTGGCAATGGGTAAAAGGCCATGCCGGTCATCCGGAAAACGAACGTTGTGACGAACTTGCGCGTGTTGCTGCCACAGAAAAAGCCACAGCGGTAGACGCAGGCTTTAGTGCCAGCTAAAAAACCGTCGCAAAGCCACCCCTTCACGTCTCAGCAGCCGGCAACAAGCCGGCGCTGTTTCTTTAACCCGCTCTTTAACCAGTGCTTTAACCAGCCAGTGCTTTTTGTGCTTCGGTTGGCAGACCAAAAACTTTTTTCAGCACTATCGCAGCCGGACAAAATCCGGTGAAGGCACTTTGCAATAAGTTGGCGCCAACAAAAGCGGTCAGCCAGACAAAATTGGCGTGCACAAAATAAGTCAAAAACAACGACACTAAAACCATGATACCGGCAAAGGCAAAAATTGCTTTTTCTACTGTCATACCCACCTCAATTTAGAATTAACTAATATATAAATTTTAAAAAGACCCGCGCATTGCGGGTTTATTGTGATATCACCCTACCTCGCCTGAGCGCTGGTAAAGCGGATATATCTGTTACGCCAGTTGCCGCCACAATAAGCTGGCACCCAGCACCAGCAACAACAACGCAAATAAACGTCTGAGCACAGTTTGTGGCAAATATTTACTGATCAAAAGCGCCAGCACACTGCCCAAAGCACCTAAAGCGCCAATCAGACCTATCAGCTGTAAATCCAGGCTGATGCCCTGCAACTGTAACTGCTGATAATGCCCGACAAAACCCACTGCTGTTTGCAGCAGGATCAGCGCCAGACTGGTGGCTATAGCGGCCGACATGCTGAGGCTAGTTACTGCCAGCAGTAATGGCACTATCAAAAATCCACCACCCACCCCAACAAAACCTGTCAGGCCACCCAGCAAAAAACCAACCACGACAATCTGCCAGCTGCGTTGAAGCGGCCACTGCCAGATTTGTTGCCGCCACATATTCAGTGCACTCAAACTCATCAACAGCGCCAGTAACAATAACTGCCAATGCGCTGCAACTAAATGGCTTGTCCAGGCACCACACCATGCGCCCAGCATACCAGGCAACGCCAGCTTGATAAAAAGTGGCCACTGCAAATGCCGCCGGTACAAATAAGGCTATAA
>JAYRUI010000129.1:3221-7236 GCA_041919175.1 Rheinheimera sp.
ACGGCACTAATCAGCGCCACAACACCAAGAGCAGAAGCAATAGCGACTTTTTCCGGTAGCTTCAGCAAATACAACAACACTGGCACCGTCATAATAGAGCCCCCTGAGCCAAAGAGTCCCAGACACAAGCCTATTAATAAAGCTGCCAGTAATGTCAGCATCAGCTCCATCACAACCCTTATTCAATAATAGAATATCGTAATAACTAAATGAGATATTAATCACTCTATGCCCGCGGCGCAAGCCAGGCTGAATGCTCACCACAACAACAGCCGCACCTGCCAGTACAGCCGACGTCCACCTTGCTTTACAAAATAGTGCTGAAAGGCCTGCTGTGCGGCTGCAGTTATAAAAAATCGTCTGTCAAAAATGACCGACACCTTAAAAAACCGGCAGCAAAGCTGGAATAGCTGGAATAGCTGGAATAGCTGGAATAGCTGGAAAGACCATAAAAAAAGCAGAACCTTCAGGTTCTGCTTTTAATTTTATCGCTTAGCTTGGCCAGATGATTTCAATCTGACTCAGCAGTAAGGTTTTTTATTTCAACAACATTTTATCAATAGCGGCTAAAAATTCCGGATCCAGCGGGCTGACTTTACTGCCAAAATGCTGCACAGTTTTTTCGTCTTTACTCACCAGATATTTATTGAAGTTCCACGACGGCTTTTCGCCGCTTTTAGCAATCAAAGCTTTAAAAATCGGGTTAGCGTCGTCGCCCCGCACTGCACTGGTAGAAAACATCGGAAACTTCACACCGTAGTTGATATAACAAACTTCGGCGGTTTTGCCTTCGTCATCATGCTCTTGCATAAAATCATCGGATGGAAACCCAAGTACCACCAGGCCTTTGTCGGCGTACTTTTCTGAAAGTGCCTGTAACTCTTTAAATTGTGGGGTAAAACCACATTTGCTGGCCGTGTTGACGATCAGCAAAGTTTTGTCTTTAAACTGCTCGCATAAATCCACTGTTTCTTTGGTGCGCAACTGTTGCATCGAGTGCCCCAGAATATCACCACACTGGTTAGCGGAAGCCACTGCACTTTGCCCCAGCAATAAGACGCTTAAACCTAAAATCCAAGTACGCATTGTTGTGTTCTCCTGTTAAGTTGCAGCTGATACGTGAAACTTCGCTGAATGGATCTAAAAGATGACAAGCTGATTGTGCACAAAATCAGCAGTCTGACATGAATTGTTTCGGTGCTCGCCGGTGAAATCACGGACAACTGCGATAACAGGCAACGACTTAGCGATAAAACAAAAATAACTAATCGATACGATAAAAATATTTCGCTTTAGTGGCGAAAAGTTTAACGCTAAAACACTGGGCGCAACAAGAAAAAAACCATGGAAGTAACAACAATGGCAGAGATGATGTCTGGGGACTATGACGCTGTCGATATCGCAGCTGAATTGAAACTAAGTAAAACAAGCGGCAAAGAAAGTAAGAATAAACATAAGCTTGAAGCAAGACGCAAAATTGACGACTTGCTGGAGCAAAAAAGACTGCGCCGTCTGCTGGATCTGGATGACGAAGAAGAGTTAAGTCTGGAGTACTAATCCGCAACTTCAGAACTGAACTCATCACAAGGGGCCTGCTTAAGGCCCCTTTTTTATTGCTGTACAGCAACAGCGTTGTTCAACGCTGCCCAAATACCCGCTGATCAACAACTACCTGCATAGAAGCAGCTGTTCAGCTGCAAGAATACGCCGTGCCCGGCGTGCCATAAAAAAGGCGACCTCAGGCCGCCTTCACTACATCAATCATAAACTTGTAACAGCTTCAGCAGTTATGGCAAAGCAGCTTCAAAACTTAAAGTCATGCCTTCACGCACTTTATCTGCCAGTTCAGACTGGCTATCAGCCTGATAAGACGCTTCAAGCAAATAACGGCCGGCCACAGGTGCAGTAAACACAAATTTGCCGCTGTTGTCGGTTTTATGGTGTTTACGCTCAGGGTCATTGCGGTACAACTCGCCTTCACGGGATAAATCCAGTTCAACGCCGGCAGCAGGCTTACCATTCACCAGGAAAGTGACAGTCACTTCTTCACCGGCAACAATGTCAGCCGGGTGACGGTCAAACTGAAATTCCAGACCTTTGTTGCTGAGTGCCAACACAGTATCAGTTGGCTTATTGACAGTGACAAAAGCCATAGAGCGGCTGTTGCCCTGCGTGGTCATTATTTTAGTTGCGCCCTTCGGCAACTGAGCTTCACGATCTTTTTTGTTGGCCATCAAACGTTTACGCTCACCATTTAATTCGTAACTGGTGAAATAACGCATACCGTTGCCAAGCTCCAGCCGGTAAGTGCCTTCAGTGGCTAATTCCACATCCGCCTGGGATTTACGTTTGCCCTGGTAAACAGAAGCAGGTTTTACTTTAGAACCATCAGGTAAATACACATGAAAAGCGTCCAGCCCAATGCCTTTGTCGGCCTGAAACGTCATATTCGAAGCTGAAACATCCACACTGACAAAACTGCCGGTTTTGGATTGCACATAATGTGAAGGCACCACTGTCAGGGTATGTGCCGAAAGTTGAGCGGCAAACAGCGCCAGCCCCAGTACCGTTGTTTTTGCCATTGCCATATTAATTTGCTCCTTTAGTTAAGATGATTTGACCAATTTCACTGCCAGCTTTGACTTTGATATCCACGGCACTGCCGTCCCAAGCAAAAGCCTGCTTCACCAGATTACGGCCACCATGTTCACGAGCCGCTTCCACCACCAGTAAATATTGGCCTTTCGCCACTGCAGTGCCTTTGTCGTCCATGCCATCCCAGCTCAGCTGATATTGGCCTGGGCCTTTAGTCGCGCCGGTTCGGGCATCCACCAATGGCTGATCGGCACGGCCGGTTTTGCGCCAAAACCTGCGTAAATCTTTGATCCAATCTGGTTTTTCCCGCCAGATCTCAATTAAGCGCACCGGCTTTTCTTTGGCATCTTCCACCCACACCGCCACATAAGGCCGGTGATAAGGGCCATGCTCAGGCTTGGGTAATTCCAGCTGAATATTAAGCGGACCCGCTGTGGCAGCACCACTGGCCATTAATAATGCCAATGCAAGAGGAGCAAACTTCATGACCTGATTTCCTTTTTTCAGTGAATACCCGTATCAACAGCGACTTGTTTACAAGCCGTGTTTTCAAAACAAATAAAGAGCTTTTGCCAGGCGCAGCAAAGCGTTGCAGCTTTTAATGCAGCGCAGCCAGATAAGCCAGCAGCAGCAGCAACACGCCAAAAAGTGCGGTATTGATGCCACTACGCCGGCGTGACGGTTGGCGCCATAACAAATAAAAACCACTGATGCCAAACAGCAAACAAGCCACAGCGGTCAAATCAATCAGCCATTTCCAGCTGGCACCGGCATAACGGCCTTTATGTAAATCGTTCAGCAGCGCCAGCGTGCCGGCGTATTCTGTACTGAGTTCTACCCTGCCCGTTTCCAGCTCAATCAGCACTGAGCTGTAACCGGCCGGTCTTTTAAAATCCAGCTCCAGCAGCAATTCGTCGGGTTCAACACTGAAGTTAAACACCGCGCCCTGCACCTGATGTTCGTCACGCAGCCACAAAGCAATTTTTTCAGCTTGTGCGGCCTGTTGCAGCTTGTCGTCCGTCCAAGGCAATTGTTGAAGTGGCTCTGGCAGCTGTAATTCTAAAGAGCTGGATTCAGCACCCCATGTACTTTGCCAATCCGGGTGATTGAGCGTAATGCCGGTGGCAGCAAAAAATAACAGCAGCATCAGCACCAGCATTGAGCTGTAAATATGCAATAAGCGAATGAATTTGCTGAATTTAGCGTTTTGTGTCACAGATTGAACAACAGACAATTATACTCAGACCACTGCTAGCAAAATTAGTGCGCGAATCTTACTGAGAACTCTTCTCATTTGCAATATCAAAATAAAACAGATGCGACGGATTTACCCAATCTTTACGTTGAGCGATGAAGAAGATTGCAAGCCAGCGGAAATGTTGCGAAAAACAGTTGTCTCGCAGCCAATAGTTGCCAGGCA
>JAYRUI010000130.1:0-7228 GCA_041919175.1 Rheinheimera sp.
AACCCTTGTATACATACTCCACAACCACTAAAAAATATACCCTCATTCCAAAAGCCAATTGTACCGCCTGGTGGACAACCGTCACCACAAAAACCTGTTATTTAAAATCTGGCACTAAATCTTATACAACCTATAAAGACGTAAAACGTCAGCCTGCAATGTACGCTGGCAAAGTGTTAAAAAACGATACTACTTTTGCCTCAATTTTTGGCGGTAGTAAAACGACCAGTTTTCAAACCTGTATGTTTGCCACAGATACGCTGGAACAATATCTGGTAGCAGCTTTTATTGGTTCGGTTTGGGAGCGCCATCCTGAATACCAAAGACAATTCCCCGGACGCCAAATTTGTTACCCGGCGCCTGCGGATATCATCAAAGCCTACACCGACGCATTACTCAGACCTGATGGCCTGAAGGATTTGCGTTCCCTGCTGCGGTTTTATACTTTAGGTAACTGATTTTGTTATCTGCCAATCAGATTGTATTGGCTGTTCCGGAGCATGTTGCCGGCAGCCAACAACATGAAATTCTGCGTTTTGTTTGTCCTGATGGCTCCGGTATTGTTTGTTTTGATTGTTTCACGCATGATACTTATGTCGAATTACCCCAAGCAACGGAACCCACCCAAGCCTGATGAGCGTCACTTTTACTCTGGATACCAGCCCTTTTAATTTTCGGATAAATACCACTGGCAACTTTTTAAAAACACAGTTGCATAGCTTGTACCCCGACGAAGTGCTTGGCACAAAAGAAAATCAAATCATTGATTTTGAGATAGATTTCAAACGCCATTTGTTCTCTTTCAGCCAAAGTTATGCCTTTAGATTGGGCCGCCATCATTTTCGGGAAACCGCACAAAAACAAATGTTGCCGGTGTTTGAGTGGGGACTGAACTGGGCCGTTTCTTCATATCAGAATCGTTATTTGTGTATTCATGCCGCAGTGCTGGAAAAAAACGGCGTTAGTTTGATTATGCCGGCGCCACCAGGCTCCGGGAAAAGTACCTTATGTGCTTTATTAATGCTGAGCGGTTGGCGTTTATTGTCTGATGAACATTGTTTAATTGACCCGGATACAGGTTTATTACAACCTTTTGTCCGGCCTGTAGCATTAAAAAATCGTTCTATCCCTATGATTAATCAGCGGTTTGGTAGTGAACTGATCAAACAGCTGATCCCGGATACAGTCAAAGGCACTATAGGTTATCTGGCGCCAACGGCGGATTCCTGGCAACAACGTCAAGTCAGTTGCCAACCTTGTTATATCATTTTTCCTAAATATAACGCCGCCTGCACCCAAACCGAATTTTTCGGTATTGCCCAAAGTCAGTTGTTTATGCAACTTGCAGTAAATTGTTTTAATTACACTGTACTTGGTCAACGCGGTTTTTTAACTTTGCAGCGACTGGTTGCTCATACCGAAGGGATCCGCCTTGAATATGCCAACACTGACGAAGCGCTGGCGCTCATCGGAGAGCTTTGCTAATGCTGCCTCACTGCCTGCAGTTATTACAAAATCCTGCGTCCTATATCAGCAACGCAAATGCCGACGACTGGACAACACTGATACAACAAGCCAGACAACAAGCACTACTTGGCAGTTGTTATTTTTTGCTGCTGGATTTGGGCTTGTACGATAAAATTCCGGAAAAAGTGCAAAACCACCTGCTATCAGGTGCCATCTACGCTGAAAAACAAAAAATTACGCTGCAGAATGAACTGGCAGAGTTAGAGCAGTTTTTTGTCGGAGCACCTTACCCATGCGTATTTCTTAAAGGCACAGCATACCACTTGGCCAATGTGCCTTTAGCGCGGGGGCGGGTATTTTCTGATATCGATTTGCTGGTACCACAGGTTGACTTTCCTGATGCACTGGACAGGCTGAATCAAGCCGGATTTATTGAATTTGAATTGTCAGATTATGACCGGCAATATTATCTGCGCTGGTCGCACCAACACCCGCCGTTGATCCATTTTTTGCGCGGCGCCAGTGTGGATTTGCACCATCATATTTATCCGGTGTCGTCGGGTGAAAATGTATTGGTTGAACCTATATTACAGCAAGCAGTTAAAATTCCGGGTTCTGCTTTTGCACTGCCAACGGGTCCGCAGCTTTTTATCCATGCAGCAGTCCATTTATTCTATCAGGATGAGAGCCATAAACTTTGCAAAGATCTCTGGGATTTGTATCAGCTGTATCAACACACCACTGCGCAGCACAGTTTGCAATCACTGGTGACAGCCGGCATTGAACTCAATGCTGGTGCAGCTTTGTATTATGCATTGGATATACTGCACTGGTTGTTTGATATTCCGCTTGATGAAGATTGCCGCGCAGTACTTTCTCCTTTTGCCAGTCACAGGCAGCGGCGGCAAATTCGCTGGTTATTACAGCGTTTATTGGACAATGACAGTAAATCACAACACTTAGCTGCATTTTTATGGATCATTCGCGGGCACTTACTCAAGATGGGGCCTGCGACATTGTTGTACCACAGTCTTGCAAAATCATGGCAGCAACTGAAATTTCGCAAACAACATACTGAACGGCAAAAGCGACAAGACGCGCAAACCAGACCTGAAGATGCCGGTCTATTGTAATTGCGCTTTTTAGCACACTCTGTTTAGCAAGGTACAGAGAGGCACAGAGGAAAGCTCTGCCCCAGTGCCATCCACGCCCTCACCTGTAGCCGCATTTTTACTATCAGGGCCCACTGTTCCGATGTTATTTTTTACGAAACATTTTGCTTGCAGAATTTTCACGAAATTCCCTATACTCAGCCCCACTTGTCGGAGTGCCCATTTGGGCTGAGACCGCTTTATGCGGGATCCGTTGAACCTGATCAGGCTAGAACCTGCGAAGGGAAACAAGGGTAATGTGCATCCACCTCACAGTTGCCTTCACTTTGTTCACAAAGTATTTGGCAACCTGTTATGCAGCGGCCAGCTTGTATTAAACGCCGTCATTACTCCAACTCACTCCAGATAAGCAATTTAATTTAACCCTTTGGTTTATTAAGGATTGCTATGTCTAAACCACAAAACCGCCGCGCCGCCCGTGTGCAGGCACAAGAAAATATTCACGCTTTAACCCCTCATTTATTCTCGGGCTCAAGCCGGGTTTATCTCGATGCTGGGGACGATATCCAGGTGCCCTGCCGCGCTGTAACCCTTACCGATAAAACGCAAAGTCAGGTGCTGCTGTACGATTGCAGTGGTGCTTTTGGCGATCCAGCACAACATCTCGATGTACGCCGTGGTTTACCACAACTTCGTACCAGATGGCTGGAGGAACGTGGAGATACCCAAGAGGTTCAGCGCAGTTATCAGGACGACAGTATTGAACTGGACGCCTGGCCAACCGAGTTTAACGTGCCCTGCCGCGTCGCCAAACCAGGCCTCAGCGTTACTCAGCTGCATTATGCCCGCGCTGGTATGATCACGGCTGAAATGAAGTTTATTGCCTGTCGGGAAAATATGGCGCTAGCCGATTTAGCCAGACAGCAGGATGAACGTTTAGCACATCAGCATCCCGGTGAAAGTTTTGGTGCTGCTATTCCCAAACAAATTACCGCTGAGTTTGTCCGAGCTGAAGTGGCTGCTGGCCGCGCCATTATTCCGCTGAATATCAATCACCCTGAAGCAGAGCCGATGATCATTGGCCGTAACTTTCTGGTGAAAGTAAACGCCAATATCGGCAACTCAGCAATCAGCTCCAGCATTGAAGAAGAAGTGGAAAAGCTGATTTGGTCGGTACGCTGGGGTGCTGACACTATTATGGATTTATCAACGGGTCGGCGTATTCACCAAACCCGCGAGTGGATCATCCGCAATAGCCCCGTGCCTGTAGGCACTGTGCCTATCTATCAGTGTTTGGAAAAAGTCGGCGGCCGGGTGAATGAGCTGAGCTGGGCGTTATTTAAAGAAACCTTGATAGAGCAAGCCGAACAAGGAGTGGATTATTTTACTATTCACGCTGGCGTGCTCCGGGCCTTTTTGCCACTTACCGCCAAACGGCTAACCGGCATTGTCTCGCGTGGCGGCGCTATTATGGCGCAGTGGTGTGAACTGCATCAGCAGGAAAACTTCGCTTACACTCACTTTGAAGAAATTTGCCAGCTGTGCGCTCAATACGATATTTCCCTGTCTTTGGGAGATGGCCTGCGCCCTGGCTCTATCGCCGACGCCAATGACGAAGCGCAGTTTGCCGAACTTCGCACCTTGGGTGAGCTGACTAAAATTGCCTGGGCTTATGATGTGCAGGTGATGATTGAAGGTCCGGGCCATGTGCCTTTGCACCTTATTCAGGCCAATATGACAGAACAGCTTAAACACTGTCATGAAGCGCCTTTTTACACATTAGGCCCATTAACCACCGACATAGCACCGGGGTATGATCATATTACTTCCGGCATTGGCGCTGCGCTGATTGGCTGGTTTGGCTGCGCCATGCTCTGTTATGTCACCCCGAAAGAGCACCTGGGTTTACCTGACAAAGAAGATGTAAAACAAGGGCTTATTACCTACAAAATTGCCGCTCATGCCGCAGATTTAGCCAAAGGCCATCCGGCGGCACAACTTCGCGACAACGCCTTGTCAGCGGCCCGTTATGATTTTCGCTGGCAGGATCAGTTTAATCTGGCGCTCGACCCCGACACTGCACGCAGTTATTACCAGCAAAGCAGCCCGCAAGCAGATGAACACGCCGAATTTTGCTCTATGTGCGGGCCTAAATTCTGCTCTATGAAACTCAATCAACAACTTCGCGAACTGTCGGTGCCGGTGGACGCGGTGCGCCCTGAAACTTCAGCTACAGCGAACCAGACCAAAGCTGCAGCGGAGCTTTTATGAACAGCGACAAAGCTATTGTTTGGTGTATTGGTGGCAGCGACAGCGGCGGCGGCGCCGGTATTCAGGCTGATTTGTTAACGGTGAGCGATTTAGCAGGCCATGGCTGTACTGTCATTACTGCGGTAACAGCACAAAACAGCGTCGCGGTAGCGGATGTTTTCGCACTGTCTGCAGAAGTTTTGTGCAGCCAGCTGGATGCGCTGTGGCAGGATTTACCGCCAGCTGCCATTAAAATTGGTTTGCTGGCCGATGATCAACAAATCGAAGCGTTGGCGTTGTGGCTGGCCAAACATCAACCTCAATGTCCGGTGATCTGGGACCCGGTGTTAGTCGCAAGCACAGGACGCTGTTTATCGGATATCAGTTGGCAGGCTTGTCTGGCGCTGCTGCAACAAGTGCAGTTGTTGACGCCAAACTTGCCTGAGCTAGCTTATTTTGCGCAAAAAAACCAACAAGCCAGTGCAGCTGATACCGACGAAGCGAAGGCGCAGCTGTTGGCACTCAGAGCAATTTACCAGGGCGCCATTTTATTAAAAGGTGGCCATGCCGCGCCGGATAAAGACCAGAGCATTGTCGATCTGTTTGTCCCCGCCTCAGAGCAAGGCGCGGCGTTTGAAGGCTCTGCAGTTGGATCTGGGATAAAACTTCAAAGCGACAGACTTGATAACCCGCATCAACACGGCACTGGCTGCACCCTGGCATCAGCCATCGCCGCTTTATGGGCGCAAAACTATGACCTGGCGGATGCCGTCGTGTTAGGCCGTGCTTATCTGCAACAAAGCCTGCGCGGCGGTTATGCCACGGGTCGGGGCGCTGGTTCTCTGGCGCGATTGGGCTGGCCGGTACAACAACAGGATTTTCCAGCGCTTTATACTGCGCCTGTGCATCCTGTAACAGAGACAGCTGCCAAATACCCAACTGTGCTGCCGCAGGCTAAAACGCCTATATTCCCGCGCTTAAGCCAGAGTATTGGCCTCTATCCGGTACTGGACGATATCAGCTGGCTCAAACGGTTGTTGCCGCTGGGTTTACACACTGTGCAGCTGCGGCTGAAAAACAAAACCGAACAAGAGCTCAGGGCGCAAATTTCTGCTGCCGTGGAGTTTTGTCGTGATTATCAAATTCAGCTGTTTATCAACGATCACTGGCAACTGGCGATTGAATATCAGGCTTATGGTGTGCATCTGGGCCAGGAAGATTTGCAACAGGCCGATTTATCAGCCATTGCAGCTGCCGGCCTTCGTTTGGGTATATCTACCCACGGTTATGCGGAACTGGCAACAGTGCTGCCGCTGCGCCCTTCTTATATTGCCCTTGGCCATATTTTCCCAACTCAAACCAAAGCAATGCCATCCAAACCTCAGGGGTTAAAACGGCTGGCTGATTACGTCTGGCTTTGTGACGATATTCCAACAGTGGCCATTGGTGGTATCACGCAGCAAAACATCAATGCAGTGCTGCAAACCGGTGTGCGCGGTGTTGCTGTGGTGTCTGCAATTACAGCAGCGCCACGCCCTGAGCAAGCACTGAAACAACTGATTTCAAGTTGCCAGAGTCTCTATCAACCGACACAAAAAATGGTGGCAATAGGAGCTTATGATGTCCTTTGTTAATACTCAGACCTTAAGCGACGCCGAGTTTTTATATTACAGCCGCCAACTGTTATTGCCCGACTGGTTGGAAAGTCAGCAGCTGGTCCTCAAACATAAAACAGTGCTGATCATCGGCCTGGGTGGTTTGGGCTGCCCTGTCGCAACTTATCTGGCCGGTGCCGGTGTTGGCCAATTGTGGCTTTGTGATGATGACAAGATTGAGCTGAGTAACCTGCCGCGTCAGCCATTGTATAGAACAACAGATGTGGGTGCTTTTAAAGCAGAAGCAGCCAAAGCAGCCTTGTCAGCTTACAACCCGCACATCAAGGTGACGGCATTTCATCAATTTGCCGATGAGCACATGTTGCATCTGCTGCTGCCAAAAGTCGATCTGGTGCTGGACTGCTCGGACAATCTTGCAACCAAGCTCTTGCTGAACGGTTTATGCCGGCAGTATCAACGCAGCTGGGCCGGCGGTTCCACAGTGGCTTATCAGGGTTATTGTTGGTTTATGCCAGCAGAGGAAACAGCGACAGCACCGCACAACCCTGCTACCTCAGGTTGCCTGCAGTGTCTTGGGCATAATGTGCCTTTGGCTGTAGGTGGCTGTACCAGTCAGGGCGCTTATGCACCTTTGGTGGCAATGCTGGCTATGCAGCTTTGTATGACGACACTTGATTATCTGCGTGGCAAAACCCCTGCTGCCCGTTTTCAGTTGTATCAGCACCAACACCACAACTTTGTGCCTTTAAGCATTGCAGTGGACCCTCAATGCCCGGTTTGTCG
>JAYRUI010000131.1:0-7169 GCA_041919175.1 Rheinheimera sp.
ATCAAAAATCTATGAATGCGATTTCTGCTCTGACTAAGGAGCAGTATCGGGTGACGCAAGAAAATGGTACAGAGCGTCCAGGGACTGGTGAATTGCTAAAGAACACCAAGCCCGGCATTTACGTGGATATCGTGTCAGGTGAGCCTTTATTTGCGTCTTCTGCCAAGTATGAATCAGGGTGTGGTTGGCCGAGCTTTACCAAAGCGATAGACTCTGTCAACGTAATTGAAATCACTGATAGGTCGCACGGCATGACCCGCACAGAAGTGCGCTCAACTCATGGCGACAGTCACTTAGGCCATGTATTTTCAGACGGTCCCAAAGACCAGGGTGGCCTACGTTATTGTATTAACTCAGCGTCATTACGTTTTATTCCTAGGGAAGAAATGGCAAGTAAAGGTTACGCAGAGTATTTAGACCAAGTAGAGGACATTTAATTATGGCAATTGAACGCGCAGTATTAGCCGGTGGCTGCTTTTGGGGCATGCAGGATCTTATCCGCAAACGTCCCGGTATCACTTCAACCCGAGTAGGTTATACCGGTGGTGAAGTGGCTAATGCTACCTACCGCAATCATGGTAACCATGCTGAAGGCATTGAAATAATGTTCGATAATGAAATCACCAGCTATCGACAAATTTTAGAGTTTTTCTTTCAGATTCATGACCCTAGTACAGTAAATAGACAAGGTAATGACAAGGGCACATCTTATCGCTCAGCCATTTATTATACCTCTGAGGCACAGCATGCTGAGGCAGTAAAAACCATTGCTGACGTGGATGCTTCGGGATTATGGCCTGGAAAAGTAGTGACTGAAGTCGAACCTGCAAGTGATTTTTGGGAAGCGGAGGCTATGCATCAGGACTATTTGGAACTCCGACCAAATGGCTATACCTGCCACTTCCCCAGACCAGACTGGAAGTTGCCCTCATCTCAATGAGTTTGCAGCAGCCCACACAGACTTGCAATTTGCATACGACAACCACCCTTAATACAATCGGCTTAGGCGGTGGTTGTCACTGGTGCACCGAAGGCGTATTTTCATCACTTATTGGCATTGCTACTGTCAATCAAGGTTGGATCGCCTCAATTGGTGACAACGCTCAGTTCAGCGAAGCCATTGAAGTGGTTTTTGATCCGACTGTTATTTCTTTATCAACCTTGATCGAAATCCATTTACATACTCACGCGAGCACATCAAACCACTCAATGCGTGGTAAATATCGTTCAGCGATATACGCTTATGATGAGGTTCAGTATAACCAGGCTGTAAACATATTAGATGCCTGTAGAGCTGATTTTGAGCAGCCAGTCATTACTCAGGTTTATTTTTTTAAGGATTTTAAAGCGAATAAAACTGAGCTTATCGACTACTTTTATACAGCACCCAACAGACCATTTTGTCAAAGGTACATTCATCCAAAACTCACCTTCTTATTAGCACGTTTCAGCCACTATGTTGATACGCATAAATTGACAGAGTCAGGTGTAGAGTTAACATCGATATAGGCTGTGCTACTCTGCAAGTTCGAGCGTCATGATTACCAACTCTAGTAGTGGCATCGATCACACGAAAACTAAAACGATGTCACCGCAAACGAATGGGATCTGCGAGCAGTTTGATAAGGCGATCCTGAACGAGTTTTATCAGGTGGCTTTTCGCAACAAGTTAATCAAACGCTGGAGACGCGGCAAAATGATCAGGATGAGTGGCTGTCTTACAACAATGAACGAACTCATCAGGGCAAAATGTGCAACGGCAGAACGTCAGTTGAAACTGATCTGATCCAGTAGTTCTGTACACCGCGCTAAGTGAGTAAAATCACATAACGATACAACAACGTTACCCTACATAATCCCAAACTAATTTATCGTTGGAAACGCGAGTTATCCGTGAAGATGATAGAGCTTCTACGCGAGATCCTTTCCAACTGAGTCTGTTCGATGCTCTGTTATACCAATATCTTTGGAAACGCCCTTCGATGGTAGCTTGTTGCTTCTATCAACATTCATACACTTTTGTGAAAAAAATTTCCTGTGTATTTATCGGTATAGCATAAAGTCCATAATCAAATTAAAACGCTACCTAGTACAAAATTGCCTATTATTTAACCTTGACACTACCAATATGCACTGATCTGATATATATTGATTTAATGTATATTTTGCAGGCGATTTTTATGAAAAGTGCACTACTGCGGATCATCACCAACCAGAGCGCGTTTCCTTCATTGACGGAAATATCCTTGACGGGTCATAGTGAAGTGGCACACTGAATTTGGCCATCTGACTAGAGGTCTTGCAGGGTTCTCGAAAAATCTAATGACTGCAAATAAGGCAAATGTGACTATATATGCTCGCAATTCAGACAGTCCGAAAACCACGAACTCAGTGAATGCGGACTTTGCTGATTACAGCGTACAAAAATTTAGTGAGATCCAACTCATCACATTACCAAATGTCAAATTTAGACATGCATTGTTAAATCTGGATTTTTAAGTTGTTAGCGGTTTTATAAGTATAACGGTGTGGTCGGAATTAGTTGACAACTGTACATCAGCTGAGAAAGTATTGACGGCCTTACTTAATTGTAGGATTATAAGAAAGTGAGAGTTGGTCCCGCTAGGGTATATCGTTACCCTAACTCACCTAGCCCCTGAGGCCACGACCAGACAATTAGTTATTTAAAACAGCCCCAAGAAATAGACTTCATTTGGGTCTTAACCATTGTCTGGAGTAAACTATGTCTGAAACACGCAAAAACCTTCTGGTATTGAAAATTTCTTCTAACAAAGCCGAGAAGAACAACAGTTTTAACGTTGGTAGCATCGTTCTACCTAATGGGTTGAAATTTCACCAAATCAAAAAATCGCATCCCGATGTCAATACATACTGTTTCGAACATTTCGGAAAATGTGAAAACACTCTTCTAACAGATTTGAAAGCGGATTTACGTGAGAAACTAGAAGCAGCTAAGAAAACTCTTGGCTGTATTGTTAATGATTTAGAGTTTAACACCAGGATGCCTAAGATTCTAAGCTTTCGGCTGGAAGCTGTGGAGAGTGCTATGTTAAACGTCGCAAAACAGGGGTCTTTAAACGGCCAGTTTCATTTGGCTTTGCTATATCTCAACTGGGGTCATCACTTTAATCGTTCAGTAGTCGACGGTCTTCCATGGCTGGAAAAGGCAGAAAAAAACGGCCATTCTGACGCCATTTACGAACTCGGTATTTACTATTTAAAACACTCTCAGCCCGAAAAAGCACATCAATACTTCGTTAAAGGAGATAAGATCGGTTGTCCAATTAGTCAACACTTGCTTGGCCAAATGTACGAAGAAGGGCTACATGTTGAGCAAAACCCCAGGAAGGCCTTCATGCTCTATAAACAAGCGGCCCAACGACAACATTCTGAAGCAACCATAGACATGGTGAGACTGCGTTTAAATGGACAGATATCTGATGACTTACCGGATAGGACGGAAGTACTTCTTAATGAAGCGATTAGGGATGGGTCAATAAAAGCAAAGACATTTCTAGCTGTACTCTACCAGCAGGGGTTTTTTGTAGAACGTAACTTAAACAATGCAGTATTACTTTTTAAGCAAGCTGCAGAACAAGGTGATCCAGTCGCCCAGCTTGAGTATGCGCGTATCCTCACAGAAGGCAGACCGATGTACCCAGTTGATGCAAATTTGGCAGAGGCCAAACGATGGCATATGGCGGCGACACAGCCGAGCTGTCTGGGAGTTATGCCCGATGAATTAGTCAATTTAGTGTCCGATTGGTTGCGCGAGGGGGAAAGGGATATTGCAAACCAGCACGACACAGAAGTACATATTTCCGGTGACCAAGAAGCTGGAGCTTGCCTTAAGCAATTCAATTCATCAAAGGCCAAAAAGGGAATATGATAATGAGGCATTCAAATAGCTGCACAAAATGCAAAAACGGATACGTAGCATGCCCGAACTGCAACGGAGGTCACACGGATATTGATTGCCCCGACTGCGAAGGGCAAGGGCAATATTATGATTGTGACAGTGAAAAAGTCAGGCAATGCAACCGTTGTGAAGGTGAAGGTACACTCGATGCATCGGAGTGCACGGACTGTAATAATGGGCTTATCGAATGCGAGGTCTGTTAATTGTGCTGTTGACCAAAAAATATGATTTCCTCCATTGAGGACGCGATTAGCAATACGTAGATGAAAAAAGTAGTGCTCTTCTTGTTTCATGATGATCAGGACGTGCTCGATTCATCTGGGCACGTCTTGGCTCTTTATTGAAATGAAATTACTCGTTTTTCACCGGTTTTTCATTATAACGTTTGTTGTGGCCGACTCAATTTTGCCAACCGATTAGAGATCATTTACTGGGTTCACGAAAAAACGAATGTCCGCAAATAAGGCCAAGCAGAAATTCGTTTTTTCGATAGAATCTGTTCTGAACGACTGCTATTCGCTCATTGTCGCCATTAGACTTCGTCTGCCTGGCGGCTAAGTGCCAGTTGCCGACATTAACTTTTTCCGACATTGAATGTCGCCTTTCTAATGCAATGCGGGTACTTGATAAAAATAAACACGAAGATTCTCAAGATGCCGTCCATACAACCGAATTCATCAAGCCAGGCGCCGTTTTTACATCAAAGTACTGCAAAGCCTTTCGGAAAGTTGCAATTCTTGTGTGAGGCAAGTTGGTTTTACCGTGGCTGTTGCTCAGCAGATCACTGCAAAATTTCGGGGGAAAAAACAACCACAGCAGCTGCGCACAGGCCGCTGTGTTTAGTGAAAAGCAGCGGTGTGAAAAAACGCTGTGTGAGCAGCTGTTACGCTGGTCTTTAGTAGGCTGAGCCTGTGCTAAGCAGGTTGCGCAGTGGCTGATAAGGCGCATCATCCACAGGTGCCAGATGGGTGCTCTGGCCAAATTCCGCCCAGCCCTGTTGCAGGCCCTGTAATACTGCAGCAGCTTGTGGTGCCTTGCGAAGTTGTTGACTGAGCTGGTTACAAGGCAAAGTTTGACTGTTACAAAGCAAAGCGCCAAAAGGCAATTCGGCGGAGCGCCAGATCTCGCTGACGTCTTTAGGCAGCTGTGCTGGTAAGGTTGCGGTGGCTACTATGCCAAGGCCTTGTTCGCTTGCGGCCAGGGCTGGTAGTACCGCCTGGTGACTGCCAACATAGTTAAACTTCAGCTTTAAAAACTGCCCGGCCAGTTGTTGTTTCAGCGCTGCAGTGGCAATTAAGCCGCCGGACGCCGAATCAGGCCAGACCGCAAATACCGTCAGTGGCTGGCCTTGTGGTAACAACAGTTGCAGCTGCTGAAAATTGGTTACATTTTTGCCAAGCACACTGGAGGTATACACAGCTTGTTGCTGTGTCTGCTGACCAGCGGGCACCAGAAAATTCAGCATGGTTTTAGTTAGTTGCTGAATTTGCAGGTAGGCCACCAGATTGGGCACCACCAGATCGGCTTTGCCCTGCACCGCCAGCTGCACCAGCTCATCCGGCTTGTTTGCCACTAGTACTGTCACCTGCTGCTGTTGCTGAGCAGCCAGCCAGTTGGCTAAGGGGGGCACGGCCGCCTGCCGGTTGATGTCCGGGTAGGCATAAGTGGCCACCACCAGCGGTTTGCTGTGGCCCTGCAGGCTAAAAAAAACTCAGCACAGCAACAGGGGCAGCAGCAAACGCAGCGGTTGCCGCAACAGTGCAAAACATAAAGACATCAGTGGCACTTGCATAAAAAACCTGTGCAGATTAAAGGGAGGCCTTCAGCTTAGCGTTTTGCCGGCTTGTGCGTCCAGTGCTGGCAGTGCGGCAGCTCAGGGGCGCGGCCAAAAGGTTATTTAATCCGATTGGCAAATTTTGACACCGAATCAACCACTTGTTGTGCTGCCAGCTGGATATCGTCAATCACCAGCCGGGCCTGGCCAATCAGCGCATTGACATCCTGAGCTTGTTGCTGGCTCTGCTCTATCATTTGCACCGCACTGGACGACAGCTGCTGATTGCGGTTCACCACATCCACTATCTCCACTGTGGCTGCACTGGTACGGGATGCCAGTTGCCGCACTTCGTCGGCCACTACGGCAAAACCGCGGCCTTGTTCACCGGCCCGGGCTGCTTCAATAGCGGCATTAAGCGCCAGCAGATTGGTTTGATCGGCAATGCCCTGAATACTCTGGATAATACTTTGCACCAGCTGGCCCTGGCGGGCCAGATCGTTAATGTTTTCCACCGCTTTACTCATCTGGGCTTCCAGCTGCTCCATTACTGCGGCTGTGTTGTGCATCACCTGTTTGCCCTGGCGCGAGCTTTCGTCTGTGGCCTGTGAGGTGGAAAATGCCACCTGGGCGGCGCTGGCCACTTCCCGTTCCTGCAGCACCTGATCGGTAATCACAGTGGCAAACTTCACCACTTTGTAAAATTCACCAAGGGCATTGGCGATAGGGTTGTAAGACGCTTCCAGCCAGACTTCACGGCCGGCACTGTCGACCCGGCGAAAACGGTCGGCGACAAACTGGCCCTGGCCTAAAATTTGCCAGAACTGGCTGTATTCGCTGCTTTGATGAATTTCGGCCGGACAAAACATTTTGTGATGTTTACCGGCAATATCAGTAAGCCGGTAGCCCATGGCCTGTAAAAACAAGTCGTTAGCGCTCAGTACATAGCCTTGCATATCAAATTCAATCACAGCGGTAGAGCGTTGCATGGCTTTGAACAACGAATCATGTTGCTGCGAAGTTTCAATGGTGCGGGTCAGGTTATTGGCGTAAATTTCAAAATGATCCAGCTTACCAGTGCTGGTTTTTACCGGGCAAAGCGCCGCCCGTAACCAGAATTCCTGGCCCTGCCGGTTGGCTATTTGCCAGGCTCCTATCCAGAATTCACCATTTCTGATCGCAGTGGTCAGTTTTTTAAAATGTTCAGTCTGCTGCAAAAAAGACGGTACCAAATCCAGCGCTGGCCGGCCAATCAGGTCAGTTTCATTAAGGGCACTTTCATTGCAAAAGTTCGCATTCACAGCCCGGATTTTGCCGCTATCATCCATCGTTAAGCGCATCATTTGTTTACTGACGCTGTCACGAATTTGCTTTTGCATACTGAGTTGTTCTTTTAACTGCTGGTTTTCTTCCCGCAAAGCCTTCAGGCCGAACCAATCAAACATAAACAATCCT
>JAYRUI010000132.1:0-3428 GCA_041919175.1 Rheinheimera sp.
AAACCACGTTGCTGATGGGGTCTTATCAGCAGTTCTGTTGCAGCTGATACCAGAGGCTTTCTGAAATGAGGTGCAGAGGTCTCATTGCAATCTTGAGTATGGATATCACACAACCTCAGCATATAAGCTTCACTTCGACGCAAACCACAACGAAAGCCCAAAATCAAAAGCACCAGCTGTGCCTGATAGTTGTCTTGTCCACTAAAAAACTCAAATGCCTGGGTATATTCCAGCGGGAGAAGGATATTGGCATCAACCATAATTGCTTGTTCACGGGCACCTTTTACGATGGTTTGTGTGAACACATAGCTCGGTGTAAAACCGTATTCTTTTACCAAAAAAATATCAAAGTCCCTTAAGAACTTGGCTCTTTTGGTTTGCGCAGCCAGCCCCTGGGCATCATCAATAATTTCCAGATAAATTTCATCGATAGTTGATGGAGCAAGATTTTCTAATCTGTGCTCAGCAAAAAAACGGGTGAGTGGAAGAAAAACACTGCCAAGAAAAGTGAGTAAGCTTTGTGGTCTGAGCTTTTGTGACCACTGGCTTTGACTGACAAGCCTATGTGCACACCAGCGTAATAATTCCCGGGTGATCGGCAGTAAATTTTTGTTCGGTTCATTAGCTAGACCGAGTAATGCCAGACTGGTGTCTTTGAGGCTATAACCGGAGATTTTGTTACCAACAGGCCGTTTGCGGTTTTGCACATCAGTGTGCGTGAAATCATCTCCGGCCTTTTTAAGTATTGCCTTGGCTGTTCTGATGGTGGCAATACAATCAGTGATTTTTGATTTGCTGCGCTTGGCCTCTAAAATGGGGGTAAATTTATTTTTAGGCTGGCGATTCTGCTCAACGAGTATCTCTTCTTGTCCTCTTGGTTTAAAGCCCAACAAGCGATAAAACGAAGCTGGCGCAAGCGTGAGGTTCGACTCTTGGTCAGTTAATACAGGCAACAGGCAGGGAGTCATGCTCAGTGACAGTCTGGCAATAATAAGATCTTTCAGGTCTTTATTTGGCATCTGGGCAATCTGAGGTGCTGCATTTTTAACTAAAAAACTATGCAGACACTGTTGCTCGGTAAACGGGAGATCCGGACCTTCGAAAAGTCCGGTAGTCTCGTCCTTTTGCTGATAAAACCTGTTAATGAGCAGCAGGCTTATTGGATCAGGTAACCAGAGTTGCGTTTCATTTGCTTTCCCTTTGAGTTCAAACCAGAAAATATTTTGATGACAAAAGGGTTGGTCAAAAAGCAGAGCATGAAAAAGTGATTTGATCAGATCGTTTCTAAGCAAACCTCCGAACCGCATCGCTGCATAAATAAGCCGTCCTAAATAAGCCTTTAGTGATAACTCTTTGAGTTTATGCAGCTTCAAATCCAAAATTGTTTCAATGTCACTGTAACTGCGCTCAGGTGACGAGGCATCCCCTGAAGAGCCCAACCCTAAAATATTCTGATCTAACTGTTCAAGAAGTGGCAGCAAGCTCAGGTTATGTTGACGTAGTGGAGGTTTGGGCCTTCTAACTGAGATCGGATTTCGTAGTTTCAGTTGGTAAGTATGCTGCGCTCTGCTGGTATTGATGATGTAAGTGTTGAGATCATGCAATAAAGCGACAGCAGCTTTCTTTGAAGTGTTTTCTGTATAACGCGTTTTGTCGCGCTCTGAATTGAAAAGCAGCCAAAAAATTGTCTCGTAATCTTTTTGTTCGAATATAACATTGCCATCCTGAGCAGCCTTCACTGTGTTACGGCAAACCTCGCGAATTATGTCGGTTAGTTCCTTGGGCAGTTCGCTAAACTTCACGATTGCAGCCCACTGACCGCGCGGATATCCAGCTCTTTTGCCAGGTCATCCAAATGTGGCATCAGTTCTTGTCTTATATCAGAGAATGACAAGGTTGATTGTGGATGCCAGAAATGCTCTCCAAGATTTCCATGGCCCATAAATGCATCCAGTATTTCAGGTGATACCCGGCGTAGATCCAAAAAACTGCGGACAAACTTGCGGTGACTATTTGCTGGCAGCTCCAGAAATGGTTCCAAAAGCTCTGTGTATTTTTTCGGACTGAAACGGGTAATGGCAAGTCTGAGCTTTTGATTGGTATTTTTTGATTTTCGCGGCTTTGCATTCGTAAAGAAAAATGGCTCCGGACATTTGAGCAATTGCCACGCCTGTAACATCCCCAATCGATGTAAGCGGCCAAGCACTGCTTTGATGTGATTGTGGTAATTTTCTGCCAGGATGATGGCTAGTGGATGCATTGGCATAGTTCTGCTGTGAAATTCATCGCTCGTGTCCTTGTCTCTGACAACGGCGACACCTGCACTATGCAAAATATCGCTAAACCGGATCAATCCGTCATGAGTCGGGCGCAACCCGGTCAGTAACCCTTGGCAAAGGATGGAGTAAACCGTGAATTCGTTATGAAACATCAACCAGTTTCTGTCATCCAGCATGTTGTTTTTTCGCTGCTCAAGTTGTGCTCTGAGCTTTGATAGTGCGGTTATATATTGTTGAGCTTCAGGTTTGTATCGACATCCGAGTGACAATGGCGATTTATCGGAGACTTTTTCAGTATTCTCGTAGCTCAGCTTGATACCCGAATGTTGCGACAAATCTGCGATTAACTCACGGTATCTCGCCCTAATTTCATAAAGTGGCAGAGCTGTGTAATAAAGTCTGGCCTGACTGCCGGGGGCAGCTCTATCAAACATCAGGGTTGCCGTAGCACTTCCAAACTTCTGACAGGCTCGCCAAAACAAATGATCTGCAATCTGGCCGAGAGTGACTTCAGGAATACCAGAATCCCAGCAAAATAGTTCAAGGTCATTTTCGGTTATGCCTAACCGTGAATCATCAAATACCCGGAACTGATCTTCAATTGGGTTTTGCGCAAAACTGCTCTGCAGCCACCTGCCTATTTCATCAGGTAATGGCAATATGATGGTATTGGTTAGTGGTGCTGCCGGATAATTGAGGTCATCAGTCTCGTATTGAATACTAAAGGCAGGAGCAACAAATTCAGAGCCATCCAGTAAAACCTGGACAGAAGTAAGACCGTCTTTCAACGCAGTTGTCACTTTTGCACCGCGAAAGTCCGATTCGGGTCTTGCACAAACCAGCATCATGAGCAGCCACTTTGCCACATCATTATCAGGTTTCGCTTTCAGGCAAGCATGGAGCAGACGTTGCAATTGTTGTTTAGACAATAACCGCATAGCTGTAGGTAAATACTGATGTTGGCGTTACTGCATCAAATCAACAAAGGGGGCGCTGAATATCACGTCCAGCGGCTGTTCAAATGGCTTATCACCAAACAGCAACAGCAAAAAGGCGCACTCTTCAACACTGGCAAGTTCGTTGCCCAGCCAATAATCCAGAAAGAGAGTTCGTAATACCCGTGTTTTGCGGTTGAGATAAGTTGTTGCC
>JAYRUI010000132.1:3438-7162 GCA_041919175.1 Rheinheimera sp.
GGAGTTCGGATAATGTAGCAACGCTTGTCTGAAGGCTTTGACAGCATGCCAATCACAAAACTATGTCCGCTATAGCCATCGATAACCTCAAACCACCACAGCAGAGTGTTATGTGAGATGTGGTTTTCGCTCATAACCCCTCCGGATAGTAGCCTGTGGTATCAATCAGATAACGCAAAAAACTACCCTGTAATTTTTTGAAACTGATAGTTTTCAGGCAGCTGGCACAGCAGGTTTCCTGCTCAACCCAGTGGTGAATGGCTTCAGAATTATCATGCTCGTCCCCGGTGCCACAAACGGCAATCAGGTTGCGACCATGCGGGTCAATGTGGAGCATGACCATTAAACTCAGGACCAGATTTTTCACTTTGCGTTGGCGTTGTTTTTCAACCAGCATCGTCTTCATCTGATGTTCAAATTCTGCTTGTCTCATGGTTACTGCTCCATAAAGTTGTTTTGCACTAACAGCGACTCAAAGGCGCTCCCGTCCTGGCGGGTTAAGTTGGGCACAAAGCGGCTGTAAACCCTGAACAGCATTTCAGTGGAGGTGTGGCCCATTTGCCGGGCGATCCATTCCGGATTCTCACCGGCAGCCAGCCATAAAGTGGCTGCGGTATGGCGGGTCTGATAAGGCCGGCGACGCCTTAAACCACATTGCTCTAACAGTGGATACCAAACCCTTTTGGTTATGTTGCCGTGATTCGGGGCTGTGTCATTGCGTGTGGCAAACACAAATTTCATCTGACCGGTTTTTTGAAATTGTCGCTTCAGGGCATCCATCACCGGGCTTGAGATTGCGATCTCGCGCACACTGCCAGTGGTTTTGGTTTTTTCTACCCGAAAAGCCACCACAGTTTCACGAATAAGGATGAGACCTTTGTCGAAGTTCACATAGCGCCATTGCAAGCCGTCGATCTCTGCGGTGCGCATGCCCGTGAAAAAACGGATGATGTAATAATCCCTGAAGTCATCGTCCACCGCCTGAAGCAGCTGATGCACTTCGGCCAGGGTGAATGGGTCTACATCGGACTTCTGGATTTTTAGTGGTTTCAGGCGGATAGGTGCAGTAAACTGATACCGGTCGGCTGCTTCACTGAGGATCATCTGAATTATTTTCAGATGACGGTTGATATGTGCTGAAGATAAATGCTCTCCATTTTCGCGACGTACTTTGCCGAGTTGGGCGCGAAATTGAAGCAAATCTGCTTTGGTGATGTGGTCGACATCTATTTCACCAAAAAATGGTATCAGGCGGTTTTTCACCACGAGATTGACGGTCTGACTGTACGACGTGCGCCAGGTCACCATCATTTCATCCAGCCAGATGTTGGCAAACTCAGCAAAAGTAGGTATTTTGCCGGCACGGTTTCCTGCCAGGAGCGTTGTTTGCTTTGTGGCAAACTTTGCAGCCAACTTACTGTTTGGAAAGTAATTGCTGTAATCAAAGGTTCCCAGCAAAATTTCTGCTTCAATGTTCTTCAGCAGTTTTTCCAGCATTTTCCGGTTGGCCGGTGTATCTGGCAGTGCCGTTTGTTCGCGGCAACGCTGGCCCAAATATTTAAAATCTATAAACAGATTTTTGGAACCATCACGGGTTCTAATTGCGCCCATATGCAACACCTCCATTCGCCATAGGGATCACCATGTTCTGTTCGGTTTTAATAAACATGTCACGTTGGATGGTTTCCCAGATGTAGAGGATTTTTCTGCCACCAAATGGTCTGATGTAGTGCACACCTTCCAACAGAACACGGTCTTTCAATTTATTGCGGATCGTCCAGCAGTCATACTTGATCCGCATTGCCAATTCCTCAGTCGTGAGGTAGGTCATAACTTTTTGCATAGAGTTAGCTCCTAAGCTATGTTATTTTGGATGCCATAATCACATTTAAAAGTTTAAAATGTCATCCTGAATGCAATTTAGCGTATCAAAATGACATTTGCAATACCTTTTTGTCATTTAAAATGTATTTTTTATATTTGAGGTGTATTTTGATCAGGTGTCATTTAGCTAGACTGATGGGAGAGCGCAAGATGAAGGTGGTTGACGTTGCGCGCGAGACCGGTTTAAACCGCAACACTATTACCTTGCTTTACAAAGAAACCGCTCAGCGTATTGATTTTGAAACCATCGAAAAGTTGTGTGATCTTTTTCAGTGCAAAGTAGAAGACTTGCTGGAGAAGGTTTAATGGTCGACGCTACCGAACCGTCGTCAACGAATGGCTTGGAAAGTTAATTAACTGAACGAGCAGGTAAAGTTACACAGCGCTGATCAGCAAAAGTATTCTGCTCATGACATTGTCGAAGGAAACGGACAGAGGTCTAAATCGAGGAGGTAAAGGTGGTTAACTTTTTCGGCTTTGGCACAATCAGGGCACAATTGGGGCACATAAAACAAAAAAACCACTTGAGTTGCCTCTAAGTGGTTGATTTATATGGCGCACCCATCAGGATTCGAACCTGAGACCTCTGCCTCCGGAGGGCAGCGCTCTATCCAGCTGAGCTATGGGTGCGTGACGGCGGCCATTGTATTGTGCCTTGTGGCCATTGTCCAGACGCAAAGTGGCGCATGGCTTTGATTGTTGGCCAATTAGTCAAAAAATGAACAACCGCCATTTTCTCTGCTTTAGAAACCAGCCAATACCAGTTTGCCGATGGTTTGGCCGCTTTCCAGTTGCTGGTGAGCACGTCTTAAATTTGCGGCGTTAATTTTGCCGAGCAGCTCGCCCTGAGTACTGTTAATTTTGCCTTGTTCCACCAAAGTGCTGAGTTGATTCAGCAGCTGATGCTGGGCAATCTGGTCTTGTGTCTGGAATAAAGAGCGGGTAAACATCAGCTCCCAGTGCAGGCTTAAACTTTTTAGTTTCAGCGGACGAATATCCAGCGCCTCCACCGGATCGTCAATCAAAGCCAGCTTGCCTTGTGGTGCTAAAGCTTCAATAAATTCAGCGTAATAGCGGGCAGTGTCGGCGAGGCTTATCACATGGCTTACTTCGGTTATGCCAATCCGTTTCAGCTCATCGGCCAAAGGCAACTGGTGGTTAATCACATAATGAGCGCCTAAATCGCGCACCCATTGTTGGCTTTGGGGCCTGGAGGCGGTGGCAATAATAGTGGCGTCTGTCAGCTCACGCGCCAGTTGCAGCAAAATAGAACCGACACCACCGGCGGCGCCGCTCACCAGCACCACTTTTTGCTTATATTGCGGGGCTGGTTTATCCAGTTGCAGCCGGTCGAACAGCAGCTCCCATGCGGTAATGGCAGTCAGTGGCAGCGCTGCGGCCTCTGCAAAACTCAGATTGGCGGGTTTGCGGCCGACCAAACGTTCGTCCACCAGATGAAACTCGCTGTTGGCGCCCGGGCGGTTTAACGCACCGGCGTAATACACTGTGTCGCCCGGGTTAAATAATGTGACGTTTTCACCCACGGCCACTACAGTGCCGGCGGCGTCCCAGCCCAGAATTTCGGCTTTGCCGTCAACAGGTGCACGGCGCTGGCGTATTTTATAGTCCACCGGGTTGGCGGCTATGGCTTCAATTTTTACTAAGAGATCAAAACCTTTGGCAACAGGGGTTGGCAGCTCAATATCCAGCAAGGCCTCCGGGTGGTCGGCTGGTAAAGACTGATAATAACCAATGGCTTGCATAATATTTCTCCGCTGAAAATGCTGTGATCAAATGTGCTTTGGTAAAAACACTCTCGTAAAAAACACTGTAGTAAAAA
>JAYRUI010000133.1:0-7134 GCA_041919175.1 Rheinheimera sp.
CAAGTGTTCCCGTTCTTGTAATAACAAATCGGCAAACATTTCTTTTTGATAAGCCAGATTGCGGTCCAGTTTACGGAAGACTGAACGATAACGCATGATTTGCGCCATTTTGTGGTCGTCACCATGGTTGAGCATGGCGTCTTCAAATTCGCTGAGTTCGTCTTCAAAGTTAATCAGCTTTTCCAGATAGCTGGCCGACACCGCGTGAATATAGTGTTTGATCCAGTCGGTAATGGGCATCGTGGGTTTATTCACGTCAAAAGACGGCAGCGCATAAGGGTAGTCCTGCTCAGGCAACTGGCATTTATACAGCAGCACCTGATTGGAGAATAACAGGCTGAGCTGGGCGTGGCCCGGATAGTCGCGAAAGTCTTTGCCGGCATAAGCGCGCAAAATCATCAAGGTAAAACCGTTGGAACTTTCCAGTTTGGGTGGATGGCGTTCGCGCAGATAATCTTCGGCAATTTCCGGATGAATACCAAAGTCTTTCAAAAGCTGTTGTTGCTCCAGATAACTGGCGTCGGACAAATTCACCCACAGTTTTTGGTCACCATGCAAAGGCAAATCCAGCAGACTGCGGTCGCCGTTGTGCCACTGGCCAGTTTCCGGATCGTAGAGATGAAGGCTAATCATCTGAATTTCCAATAGGTTGTTTAGCCGGAGCATACGCAATAGCTTGGTTTTGATGCAAGCTTATTCAGCAGCACGGCCAGTGTTGCTTTTTATTCTGTATGGTTTTTCAGCAATATGATTTTACGCTGGTTTATTGCTGCTGCATCGCCGCTGTAGCTCCGGCCCGGCCTTTTTCAGATCGCGAGGCGCTACTGCGGCAGGACGCCACACTGTTGGCGTGCTTAAATCCCGCATTCGCCCCTCACATAAAAAAACGCCACAATAAAGCGGCGTTTTCTTCAATGATGTGGAGCAGGTGGTATTAAGCTTTTTTCGCTTTGATATAGTCGTCCACCAGCATTTCCAGTACATCCAGTGGCACTGCACCGTTTTTCAGTACCACATCGTGGAAATCGCGGATATCAAACTTGTCACCGAGCGCAGTTTTCGCTTTTTCGCGAAGCTCAACAATTTTGATCATGCCAATTTTATAAGCCGTGGCTTGTGATGGCATCACAATATAACGTTCAATGGCGTTCACTTGCTCAGAAGCCGCATTGGGTGTGTTCTTCGCAAGGTAAGCAATGGCTTCTTCGCGGGTCCATTTTTTCGCGTGAATACCGGTGTCGACTACCAGACGGCAAGCGCGCCACAGTTCCATCGCTAAACGGCCAAAGTCAGAGTAGGGGTCCTGATACATGCCAATTTCTTTGGGCAATAACTCAGTGTATAAACCCCAACCTTCGATATAGGCCGTGTAACCACCAAATTTACGGAACTTAGGTACGTTTTCCAGTTCCTGTGAAATGGCAATTTGCATATGATGGCCTGGAATACCCTCATGGTAAGCCAGAGCTTCCAGTTCGTATTTTGGCATGCCTTTCATGCGGTACAGATTGGCGTAATAAATACCAGGGCGCGAACCATCCATGGACGGTTGTTCATAAAAAGCTTTGCCGGCCGATTGTTCGCGGAAAGGTTCAACCGCTTTTACCACCATATCGGCTTTAGGTTTGACCAGGAACAGCTCGTCCAGTTTGCCTTTCATCACGTCAATGACGCGGGTGGCTTCAGCTAAATAAGCCGCTTTCCCTTCGGCATTGTCCGGATAATAGAACTGGGCATCTTCGCGCATAAAAGCAAAAAACGCCTGTAAATCACCTTTAAAACCAACCTTTTGCATAATGGCGTTCATTTCTGCATGAATACGCGCCACTTCCGAAAGGCCAAGCTCATGGATTTGGTCTGCAGTCATATCGGTGGTGGTGGTGCGTTTGAGGGCGTTGTTATAAAACTCGGCGCCATCTTTAAAACGCCAGACGCCATCGTCAGTACCAGCTTTGGTTTCAAGTGTGGTTAAGTGGTTGATTAAATGCTCATAAGCAGGTTTTACACTGCTGACCAGTGCCACTTCGGCTTCTTTTAGCAACAGCTGTTTGGCGGCTTCATCAATGCTGAGTTTATTCACTTTGCCACGGAAATCTTCCAGTAAAGTGCTGTCAGCACCCTCGCTGAAAGGCGCGCCTGTGATGACATTTTTGCTGGCGCTGATGGCGTGTGGAAACACAAACTTGGGTGGAATAATGCCAAGTTCAGCTCTTTTGTCCAGCTGCACTGTCAGCTGCTGAAACAAGGGTAAAATGCCGTTTAAACGGGCGATATAAGCTTTGGCGTCAGCTTCGTTGTCGATGCTGTGCTGGTTGATCAGGAGTGAAGGTACCATCGAATGGTAACCGTACATCTGGTTCACCGGATAGTTGTATAAACGCCATTTATCGTCCGCGATATTTTCTTCAAGCTGTTGTTTAAACAATTGATAACTGAGTTTGCTCTGGGCATCCAAAGCATCCACATTAAAGGTTTTCAGCTTTTCCAGCTGCGCTTTGGTCAGTGCCAGCTCTTTATCTTCCTGCTCGTCCGTCAGGGCATCCCACTTGTCGTAATCCTGTTTGATGCCAAGACCGGTCATGCTGGTTGGGCTTAACTGAACTTGCGCCATAAAGGCTTCTTCAAAAAAAGCATTCAGTTTTTCGCTTTCAGTTTGTGCGGCGGCCGCCGGGTTTTGTTGTGCACTTTGCTCAGCGCTCTGTTGCGCTGCTGCCTGGTTGCTGGCTGGCTGCTCTGCCGGCGAACAAGCGCCCAGCAGCGCTAAGGTGACTGCCAGCGCAAGAGTAGATTTTGTCAGTTGCATGCTTGCCTCTTCTATTGTTGTTTGTTGTTCAGGCTGATAGCGTCAATCGTCCCGATTTTATAAAAATAACTCCAGCAAATCATTCAGATAACGCACACCCTGTGAAGTTATCTGATAGCTGCTGTTTAGCGGCTTAACTAATCCTAATTGCTCTGCGCGTGCAAGATTTGCTTGTATTGTTGCGGCAGAAAGCCCGGTATATGCGGTAAAGTCGCGCAGTGGGCAAGGCTCCAGTAAACGGAACCTGTTCATAAAAAACTCAAAGGGTAAGTCTTCTGCTGCAACCACAGTGGCGCTGTCGAGATAAGCTTTGGTTAAATCCATATAACCTTTGGGGTGTTTTACTTTAACGGTGCGGATAATGTGACCCTTCGCCGGCAAAGTGATTTTGCCATGGGCGCCACAACCGATGCCGAGGTAGTCACCAAAACGCCAGTAGTTCAGATTGTGCCGGCACTGGTAACCCGCTTTGGCATAAGCAGAGGTTTCGTATTGCTGATAACCGGCTGCGGTTAACAGCGCATGACCTTGCTCCTGAATATCCCACAAAATATCGTCTTGCGGCAGCACAGGTGGTTTGGAAGCAAAAGCAGTGTTGGGCTCTATGGTGAGCTGATACCAGGAAATATGTGGTGGGTTCAGCTGAATAGCCTGAGTTAAATCAGCCAAAGCATCCTCAAGGCTCTGCTCCGGCAAACCATGCATTAAATCCAGATTAAAACTTTTTAAGCTGCTGTTTGCCAATAAATCAGTGGCCAGGCGGGCGGCATTTTTGGCTTCATCATCCTGATGAATACGACCGAGGCGGCTCAGTTTTTCATTTTGAAAACTCTGTACGCCAATGGAAAAACGGCTGACTCCTGCTTTGACGTAACCGGCAAAACGGTCCGCCTCTACGGTGCCGGGATTGGCTTCCATGGTAATTTCAATATCGCTTGCAAAAGTGATACGTTCACGCACGCCGTTTAAAATGGCTGCTATGCCTTCGGCGCTAAATACACTTGGCGTGCCGCCACCAATAAAAATGCTATGTAATTCACGGCCTTGCACATAAGCTAAATCAGCATCTAAATCGGCCAGCAAATGGGCGATATATTCCTGCTCGGGAATACCTTGTTTCACCGCATGCGAGTTAAAATCGCAATACGGGCATTTTTGAATACACCAGGGAATATGGATATACAGTGATAGCGGAGGAAGTTCCAGTGTTGTGGTCTGGTTCGTCTGCATCTCTGACAATGCCGGCTGGCTCATAGACCACTCCGCTGTTGCCATTGTTGCTGTAACAACGCAAGTGCTTTACCACGATGACTGAGTTGTTGTTTTTGAGCTTTTTCCAGCTGTGCTGCGGTTATTTGCTGCTCTGGTAGCCAGAACACCGGGTCGTAACCAAAACCATTGCTGCCGCTTGCTGCAAAAGCAATTTCACCAGCCCATACACCGTGACTGATCAGTGGGGTTGGGTCATTGGCATGGCGTAAATACACCAACACACAATGAAACTGCGCCTGACGTGCGGCAGCAGGCACATCTTTGAGTTTCTCCAGCAACAATGCGATGTTGCCGGCATCTGTGGCATTGGCGCCGGCAAAACGGGCGGAATAAATGCCTGGCGCACCGCCAAGTGCATCGACGGCAAGGCCAGAATCATCGGCAATGGCTGGCAAACCGGTGACGGCGGCGGCATGGCGCGCTTTAATCAATGCATTCTCAACAAAAGTCAGACCGGTTTCATCGGCGTCACTGACCCCTAAAGTGGTTTGCGGCACAATTTCACAGCCCCACGGTGCTAACATCGCAGCCAGTTCAGCAACTTTGCCGGCATTACCGGTGGCTAAAACAATTTTTTGCTTCATGTGTTTAAAAATCCAGAGAGCGAACTTAGTGCTAAACCAGGGTTTAGCCAGAACTGATTCAAAACTAATTAAGAACTGAGCCAGCACAAGGCTGGCTCAGATTGTGTTTACAGGTGTGTTATTCAACGTAAAAGGTGTGTTCAAATTTCAGTTGCTGGCTTTGATTGCCCTGGCTGATATCAATGCTCAGCGTAAAACGTTCTTCATTGCGAAAGGGCAGTTGTGCCAGATAATACACGGCTTCACCTTCAACAACTTGTTGGAAAGTTAACGCCTTTTGTTGCCCCAGCAGGTTTTTAGCATTGCCGCTGATGGTGACTTGCTGCGCTTTTTGATCCTTGCTGTTTAACACTGAAATATTCACTAAGCCATTAAACTTGCTGCGTTCAATGTTGTAACTTTTGGCAATAGCGGGTTCAATGAAAGTGGATGGCATGGCAATGTAGTGCACATCCCAAGTGCCGAGTTGTTTTTTTTGCTCGGCCATTGCGGTGCCAGGTATCAGCGTTAGCAATAACAGCGTAGCGGCGCACATCTTTAATAATTTCATTTCTAAGGCTCCTTTTGCATAAGGGAGGCAAGCTCAGCCGGGATTTGAAAAGGCGCTTTGATCAACACCTGTTTATGCCGGCTGATATCGCCTTTGACCAGTTCAACCTGACTTTTACTGACAGCAAAGAGTGTAGCCAACAACTTCTGAATATGGCTGTTGGCTTTACCTTCCACGGGTGGGGCTGTAATGGCAATTTTAACGGCATCACCATGCAGACCGACGATCTGGTCGCGGCTTGCTTTGGGCTGCACATAAAGCTGCAGTAATAAATCCTTGCCGCGATAGCTGAATGCGTTCACAAACTTACCTCTATCAGCTGATAGTTACTCATCTTTACAGCAAGTTTTTCAGTACATTCTGCACCAGAATTTCTAAAAATTGCAGGCCAAGCAGCAGCACTAACACCGACAAATCTAAACCACCAACAGGCGGGATCACACGGCGGATAGGGTTTAATAAAGGTTCAGTTAACTGATGTAACAGGTGTTCCATTGGGTTACGGCCCTGGCTGAACCAGCTCAGAATAGCGCGGATCACCACCACCCAGAATAACAGGCTGAAAGCTTCTTTAATCAGTACTGCAACAGCGCCAAAAGAGGTGGTTGCGGCATCTACAGCACCAGACAACAACAGTTGCATGGTGATGACTTTGCCGGTCGCAACCAAAAGCGCCAATACCAGTGAGGCAGTGTCGAGTTTGCCGATGCTTGGGATCAGGCGGCGCATCGGCACCAACAGCGGGTTTGTGGCTTTAACGACAAACTGACTCAGCGGATTATAAAAATCAGCGCGGGCGCTCTGCAGCCATAATCGCAGTAATACCACCATCAGATATAAATTAAATAAGGTATCAATTAAAAAGAAAAACGCTTCATTCATGCGAACATCCTGCAAAGAGGGCAGCCAGAACCTGTGGAATAGGGCCAGAACTGCCGGTTTTTAATCGATTAGCCAGACGTGATGTCAGGCGAAACAGCGTTAAATAACAAAAATTTCCAAAGCCTTACAAGGTTTTACAAAGTTTTAGCCATTTCTTCGGCTCGGGCAATAGCGGCTTTCATGGCTTTTTGTACTAAAGGTTCCAGTCCGCCATTTTTAAAAGTTTCGATCGCTTCGTGAGTCGTACCGCCTTTGCTGGTGACCTGAGAGCGCAACTCACTGAAACTTAAAGGCGATTGTGCCGCAAGCGTCGCTGCACCCAAAGCAGTTTGTGCCACCATGGCGCGCGCTTCTTCAGCAGAGAAACCAAGCTCTTCAGCCACTTGTTCCATGCTCTGCATAAAATAAAAGAAATACGCCGGTGCGCTGCCGGTCACAGCAACTATGGCATTGATTTGGGATTCATCTTCAAGCCAGCTGGTGAGGCCACAACCGCGAAACAGCTTGTCGACAAAAGACTTTTCATAGTTAGATAAACGATGCGGGAACAAACCTGTCACGCCCAAACCCAGTTGCGCCGGGGTATTGGGCATAGCACGCACCAACCGCACTTCAGCCCCAAGCCAGCGCTGATAATGGGCAACAGGTAAACCGGCAGCGACTGTCACAAACAGTTTTTCAAAAATTTCCGGGGCACCTGCCATTAATGCGGTACAAACCCCTTCCATCAGTTGTGGTTTGACACAAAGCACAATCACATCGGCCAGTTTGGCCGCTTTGATATTGTCGGTCGTGGTTTCAATGCCAAATTCAGCCGCCAGCGCTTCTAACTTTGGTGTGGTTGGATTGGTGGCGATGATATTTTCTTTTGGATAACCTTGTTGAATTAAGGCTGCAATAACGGCACGCGCCATATTGCCGGCGCCGATAAATGCGACTGTGTTTTCATTCATAAAGATGCGTTTCCCGCACGCCGAAAATGGCAGTGCCTAATCTTATCATAGTTGCCCCGAAAGTCAGGGCTTGTTGCCAGTCATCTGACA
>JAYRUI010000134.1:0-7133 GCA_041919175.1 Rheinheimera sp.
GTATCAGTTGCTGCTTAGCGCCGGAAGGCAATAACAGATTGGCCGATAATAAAGCCCCCTCTAAAGTAGCACTCACCTGCAGCACGCCGGAGCCTGCTTCGGCTTCAGCTAAATCTGCGGTAAATTGCAGTTTGTTGTCTTGTTGTGTCAGGTTTTTCAGCGCCACGTTTTTGTCGCCGTTGTGCAACTTGCCTTCGAGTTTGCTGCCCTCGCCTGTCAGCTCCAGCTTTAATGCCTGGCCTTGCAGGTTCAGGTTGTAGTTCCCGGCAAACTGCGGCTGTTGCAACGCTTTAAACTGCTGCTCCTGACCGCGGATCCAGGTGGCAACAATTTCACCGTCTTTAAATAAATCACCTTTGGTGATCACTAAATCGGCCTGATAACCAGGCGCAACTTTACCCAATTGCTCCGGCAAACCCACCATAGCGGCCGGCACTGTAGTTAAGGCTGCTAAGGCTTTGTCTGCGGTTAAACCATGTTGAATGGCGGTGCGCAGATTCGGCCAGAACTGCTCTTTTTTCTCCAGCGCATGCGTGGTTAGTGCAAAAGGAATTCCGGCTTTGGCCATAGTCGAGAGGTTGGCTGGTGCTCTTTCCCAATGCCGCAGCTGTGACAAACTGACATCCAGCTGATCGTCGATACTGGCAACAGCAGGTGCTTCAGGGTATGCCACCGGCATAATAAAACTGCGTCCGGTATTTTTAATTTCATTCACGCGGCTGTACTCAAAACCAGAGCCAAGCACCACAGCGTTTTGCAGATCAAATTCTTTCAGCAGACTGTCAATGCGAAGCACAGCCCTGTCGTCTGTGCTGGCAAACACCAACCCCGTTTGGGGTAACTGCGTCAGTGCAGCCAAAGCAGCGTTAAATTCAACCGGCTGCTGAGTGATCAGCGCATCCTGCTTGCCATAAGCATCACGGTACCAGTTGGCATCAGATAAGGTCTGACGAATAAGCGCAATACTACCCATTAACGAAGAAGGATAACTCTGGGTGGAGCTGCCTTTATCAAAGGCCATAAAATGTGCGCCACCGGCTTTTAGAATCAACTCACCCGGCAAACCATTGCCCAAAGAAGCTACCACAGCCTGACCACGGAAAATACCGTCCTGACGTGCTGACTGCACCGCAGTGAAACCTTGTTCGGTATAGGCTTTGGCATCTTCTGCTACAGGCGCAAAATCGTTGGCCCACTGCCGCTCTGCATGAATGGCCGCATTGCTGGCGTTACCGCCTTTGCGTTCGTTCTGATAAACAGGGTCGTCACCAAAAGAAAAAGCTTTGGCGTCAGGCGCTTTTTCCACACCGTAACCGCTGTAAGCGTCAATAAAACCGGCATAAATATGATGACCACTGGCATCAATACGGCGATAGCCCGCTGGCACTGAGTCTGCGCCAACAGCAGTTATTTTGCCATCGGCTACCAGCACTGTGGCGTTGTTTAATGTTTTGCCGGGTTCGGTATGTACTGTTGCATTAACAAAAGCCAGCAAATTAGGCGTTTTATCTCTGATCCCCTGCAAAGGCCGGGTTTGGTCTGCAACAGCGGGCGCAATGGACAATACCATAGCCGCGCTCAGCAGCGACAAGCGGAATGAATTCATTTATAGGTCCCTGATTTTTATTCGGAAGTTAACTGATTATGTCGTAGTTTAACCGGGCAAGTTCCTGCTCTGCCAAAGGCATACTGTAGAAATAGCCCTGCACCAGATAGCAAGTGTTGTCGCGCAAAAAGTCCACCTGATCCTGTGTTTCTACCCCTTCGGCCACCACACGTAAATCCATTTTTTGCGCCATGGCGATAATAGCGGCAGTGATGTCCATGTCGTTTTTATCTTCCGGGATATCTTTCACAAAAGAGCGGTCAATTTTCAGCTCATCTACCGGGAAACGCTTTAAGTAACTCAGCGACGAATAGCCTGTACCAAAGTCGTCGATAGATAAAGCCAATCCGAGCCTTTTTAACTCGTTTAACTGGACAATAGCCGCATCGGTATCACCCATTAACATACTTTCGGTAATTTCAAAAATCAGATATTCAGGTGCAGCGCCGGTCCGTTTCAGAATACGCTCTACCACCGAAGGTAAATCCTGATCGGTAAACTGACGGGCCGATAAGTTAATAGAAACAGTGATCAGATTGCCCCTGGTGTGCTGCCTTGTTAAAAACCGGCAGGCTTCCAGAATGATCCATTCTCCAATCTGTACTATTAAACCTGTGCTTTCGGCCACCGGAATAAAACGCAAAGGCGGCACCATGGTGTTGTCGGGCCTGAGCCAGCGCAGCAGCGCTTCATAACCGATAATTTGTTCAGTGCGGATATCAATTTTAGGTTGGTAATACAACATAAATTGCTGTTCACGAATGGCTTCGCGCAACTGATTTTCGATTTCCAGCCGCTCTTTAGCGGCGTCGTTTAAATCCTGGCTAAAAAAGTGGAAGGTGTTTTTACCACGGGCTTTGGCTTCATACATGGCCAAATCGGCGTGCTTGAGCAGCAGCTCTTCTTCGTCAGCATCTTCCGGCGCTATGGTAATACCAATACTGGCGCTGATAGACACATCATGCCCTGCCAGTTTGACCGGTAAAGCAAAGGCTTGCTGTAAGTTGGTGGCAATAGCGGCCGCCTGCTTACGGTCGGCAATACCACTTAAAATTACCGCAAATTCATCACCACCGAGACGTGCTATGGTGTCTTCTTCGCGCAAGCGGCTGATCAGCCTTCTCGCCACTTCTTTTAATAGTTCGTCCCCGGCATCGTGGCCCAGGGTGTCGTTAATACGTTTAAATTCGTCCAAATCAAAATAAAGCAGCGCAAAGTGGTAATAACCACGGCTCGACATGGCAATGGCTTTTTTCAGCTGGTCGCGGAAATAACTGCGGTTGGCAAGGCCGGTGAGGACGTCGTAGTACGCCAGTTGCTCCATTTTACGCTGGCTTTCTTTAATAAAAGAAATGTCCTGCATGGCACAGACATAGTTACTGACATCACCTTTGTCGTCGCGGATAGGCGCTATGGCCAGGCTGGCCCAAAACTGCTTCAGGCCTTGCTGCAACAACATATCACCACGCCAGTGCTGTCTTTCCTGCAGGCTTTGCAAAATATCAGCACCAACAAAACGCATTTCCTGAGCAAACAACAAATGCAGCGGTTTGCTGATCACATCAGTTGGCGTGCAGCCAATCATTTCCAGTAAAAACGGGTTGACGTATTCAATTTGCAACTGATGGTCGGTAATCACGATACCGGAGCTGGAAAAAGCCACGGCTTTACTGAGTTTACGGGTGGCTCTTTCTGCTTCTTCTTTTTCCTGAATACGGGTATTTAAACCGGAAATCAGCTGATGAATTTCATCCGACATCCGCACAAATGCCCGGTTTAACAAGCCAATTTCATCGGAGCGTTCATCCAGCTCAATCTGGCTGCTTTCGCCATGCGATACTCTTTGCACCGCGCTGGCCAACCGCGTCAGGCGTTTGAGCACAAACTTGTAGATAAAAAACTGCAGCGCCAGCGCCACAATCAAAGCCACCATTAAAAACAACAACACCACGTTGTCGCGGTAACTGTCCAGGCCTTCAATCACACTCTCTTTGCTGTGATACAAAGACACGTACCAGTCGAGCCGTTCAATTCTGGCGGCCGATGCCACATAACTTTCCATCGACTTGCTGTTGGCCACCAGCTCATTTGGCGCCTTTACCACCCGCGCAATAAAAGCCGCCAGCTGGGGATTGGCAGGTTTAACGCCCACAGCCAGCTGATTCATACCGGGTTTGTTTAACGTTTGTTGCAAGGTGTTGTCGTTGTCGTGCAATAAGTTGCCTTTGCCGTCAAACAACAAAGCCTGGCGGCCGGGCTCCCACTGCGAAATTTGCCTCAGGCTGGCAAAAACGTCATCCAGCACCACATCAGTACCGGTAATGCCAACAAATTCATCATTGATATAAACCGGGATCACCAGACTGGCCATCCATTTCTGCCAGATAGCGTCAAAATATAACGGCGTCCAGCGTGGCAGTCGGGCCGGATTTTGTTCAGGTGTGGCTATTTTAAAAAAGATATCTTGCTGAAAATTGTGTTCAGCCGGAATTTCCAAAGCCCAGTCGCCAGGTGCGATACGGATAAAACCGTCTTTGGAAATAAAATAAAAGTTAAAAAAGTCTTCTAACAATACCGGCGCCAGCTGTTGCCATAGTTGTTCGGTCTGCCCGAAATAAGGATGTTTGTTGCTGTTAAAGCTTTTTTGCAGCTGAAAAGCGGCCGACAAATCATCTTTGCTACGTAAACTGCCGTCTGGCAACAAATCGGGTGTGACCGTGGAAAACGGTTGTTTTGTTGCTAAAAAGCGGCTGACCACCTGGTTGGCGCTAATGGCTTTTTTTTCTTTTTGCCAGAAGTCGCTGTCGAGTTGTTTGGCATAACGGCTGGTCGTTTGGACAAGCGAAGTACGTTCCTGCTCAATCAACACTTCCTGTTGTAAAGCGAGCATGGCAAATGCAATGACTGTACTGGCCGCCACTGTCAGCAAAAACACCAAAGCAGAAAATTTGATGCTGAGCGAATTCAAACCTGAGGTTTTATAACTTGCTTCCTTCACTCGCGACCCTGATAGTTGTATTTTTTATCATCGGAAAAAATTGGCATCAGTCCCGTTGTCCTGAACATCTGACTCAGGCCGACTATACCAAAGCGCTGAAAAGCTTTAACATTATTGCATGCTATTCAAACAAATGAGAATCATCGGATGAAAAAACTCTTATTAACAACCACCTTACTGTCACTGCTGAGCGGTTCTGTTATTGCGGCCAGCGCTTTTACTGACGCTGAAGATGCGGTGAGTTATCGCCAGCATAGTTTTCAGCTGATCCGCCACAATATGGCGGACATTAAAGATATGTTAGGCGGCGCTGTGCCTTATGAAGCACAACGTGTGCAAAAACGCGCTGACGCGCTGGCAACTTTAACCACTTTACCGTGGGAAGCTTTTACTGTGCCTGGCGCAGATAAAGCCAGCAAAGACGCCAAAGCGGAAATCTGGCAAAACCTGCAGGATTTTCAAAGCCGCGGTGAGCAGCTGAACAAAGATGCTAAAGCACTGCAAACTGCTGCAGCAACTCAGGATCAAGCCAAAGTAAAAGCAGCTTTTATGGCTTTTGCGAAAAACTGCAAAGCCTGCCACGACAAATATAAAGCAGATTAATACTGCCGCTCCCCCGCCGGATTTTGCCTGCAATCACCGCTATTTGCTCTTGTAATGGCGGCATAGCGAAAATGCAGTACATAAAAAAAGGCGCAGTGTTCAGTTGCGCCTTTTTTATACACAAATCATCGAGCCGTCAGCCGGCCAAATCAGCCTGCAGCAACAGCCAAAGCTGCTCACCCTGCCAGCTATAAAAGCCAAAACCAAACAGCAACATCAGTAGCAAAAACCAATAAAACTTTTTAAACCGCAGAGGCTGAGTCAGTGGCTGCTCACTTTTTCCTGTGACTAACTGACTGATCACTTTGTCGCCCCGCCACTGGTGCCATAAAGCCGCCAGCACATGCACGCTAATCAGCACCAGCAGAATATCCAGATTTAACCGGTGAAAACTGCTGGCAAGCGCCACCCAACTGCTGTCTACCAGGGCCACCAGCGGCCCTTCGGTCAGCACATCGTCTGTGGTCATCAGGCCGGTCATAAACTGTAGCAAGACCAGCAGTAGCAACAGCACCACCATATAACCAGACGCCGGGTTATGGCCATTTGGTTTTGGTTTTCCGGGAGTTCGCCACCAGCGGAACAAGGCAACAGGAGAGCGCACAAAATGGCTAAAACGGGCGTTGTCACTGCCCATCAGCGCCCATACCAGCCTTGCCAGCAGCACAGCTGCCAGACTATAAGCCAGCGTCATATGAATGCCATACAACTCCTGTTCAGCGCTGTACCAAAGCCCACCCAGCAACAACAACTGGCTCCAATGGAAAAAGCGCACTGCGCCATCCCAGATTTTGTATTTTTGCATATTCGCTTCCACAGAAATCTTATATCCTAAGTTGCAGATTCTAACGGAAAAAGAGCTTCAATCCTGATGAAATGGTTCAAAGCCTCACTTTATACGATAACCGGATTGGCCCTGTTGGCCGCCGTGGCGCTGTACAGCGCGTTAAGAGCCAGCCTGCCGCAATATCAGGGCGCGCTGAGCGCCGATGTTGAGGCCAAAGTAGCTTTAAGCAGAGATGCGCAGGGTTATCTGACCATACGTGCAGCGAACCGACAAGACGCCGCTTTTGCCCTGGGCTTTGTCCATGCGCAGGAACGCTTTTTCCAGATGGATTTATTAAGACGCAACGCCGCTGGTGAACTTTCTGAGCTGTTTGGAGAAAAGGCCCTGCAAATTGATATCAGCCGCCGCCAGCACAGGTTTCGTGACCGTGCTGAAATGGCCGTTACCAAACTGCCAAAACCTCAGCTGTTGTTACTGCAACATTATACCCAGGGTGTGAATGCCGCTTTGTCATCACTCAGCCTGCCGCCTTTTGAATACGGTTTACTGATGAGCAAACCCAGGCCCTGGCAGGAAGCCGATTCGCTGCTGGTGGTGTTTAGCATGTATCTGGATTTACAAGGTGCATTGGGTAAAGACGAGCTGGCCCAACAAGCGCTGAAACAAGCAGTGCCGGCAGACTGGTACGCCTTTTTAAATCAGCACAGCAGCGACTGGCAAGCCGCCATTGACGGCTCTGAAGTGAAAGCTAAACCAATGCCAGACAGCCCTTATCCTTTTGCTGCAGCCAAAACCGCCTGCCGGCAGTGCAGTTTTCGCGACAGCCGCGACATAGGCAGCAACAACTTTGCAGTAGCGGGTGCCATCAGCCCACATGGCAGTGCCATTCTGGCTGACGATATGCACCTGGGGATCCGCGTGCCAGGCACCTGGTATAAAGCCCAGCTGATTTGGGGCTCCGGTGCAGAGCAGCACAGTGTGGCTGGGGTCACTTTGCCGGGCACTCCCTCTGTGGTGGCGGGCAGCAATGGCCATATCGCCTGGGGTTTTACGAACAGCACGGCGGATTGGCAGGATCTGGTGAAAATCAAAGCAGCTGACAACCCACGTTATTATCAAACAGCGGCCGGTGACAAAGA
>JAYRUI010000135.1:0-2112 GCA_041919175.1 Rheinheimera sp.
AAGGTACTGACGCCGTTAGCGATCCATCATCCGGAAACCGATCAGGTGGTGGCTATTTCCAACGAAGGCCGTATGCTGGTGTTTCCTATTGCTGAACTGCCGAAACTCAGTAAAGGCAAAGGCAATAAAATTATCAGTATTCCATCGGCGCGTTCTGCCTCAAGGGAAGAATATGTCAAGCTGCTGGCGGTCGTGCCGGCAGATTCGGGCATTACGCTGGTGGCCGGCAAACGTAAGATGACGATTAAAGCGGCTGATTTGGCGCATTATGTCGGTGAACGGGGTCGTCGTGGGAATAAACTGCCACGTGGTTTACAACGGATTGATGAACTGCTGGTTGGGGAAGTGGAATAACCGCAAAAAACACCGTCAGATAGCCGCGGATAGCTGCTTTATCACCACAGATCAAACCAGAACGCTAACAAGAAGCCGCTATAATAAGCGGCTTTTTTATTGCCCGAGGGTTTGGTGTGCTGGCTTTTATCCGTATTGTGTTGTTGTTATGTTTTATTGTGATTGCTTCAAGCATTGGTTTGTTGATTTGTCTGGTTCGGCCTTTTCACCGTGACAACGTCGGTTTGTTCTCTCATTGGTATGGTAAAGCCAGCTGGATTTTGGGGCTGAAAGTTGAAGTGCGTTACCACCAGGATGTGAAGGCTGCGATGCCTTGTGTTTTTGTAGCCAACCATCAGAACAATTATGATTTGTTTACCATCAGCGGCTCATTAATCACAGGCACTGTGACTATTGGCAAAAAGAGCCTGAAATTTATCCCGTTTTTTGGTCAGTTATATTGGCTGAGCGGCAATATTCTGATCGACCGCAACAATAAAAGCCGCGCCGTAGGCGCCATGCAGGGCGCTGTTGAACGTATTAACAAAGACAAAGTGTCGGTCTGGGTATTTCCGGAAGGTACCCGCAGTTATGGCCGTGGTTTATTGCCATTTAAAACCGGCGCTTTTCATATTGCCCAGCAAGCCGGTGTGCCGATAGTGCCTATCTGTATGAGCCAGACCCACGGCAAAATTAAGCTAAACCGCTGGAATAATGGCCGGGTGATTATTGAAGTGATGGCACCTATTCTGCCGGAAGATTTTGCCGTTCCAGTGCGGGAAGTGGCAGAACAGGTACGCAACATCATGCTGGAAAAAATCACCGCCCTTGATAGCGAAGTCGCCAGCGATTACACTGCCGCTAACAGCAAAGTTACAGGATAACCTTATGGAAAACTGGCAGGAATTTACCAACGACACCATCAACGCATTGCTGGAAGATGGCAGCGATCCGGACGCGGAATACACCATTGAACACCACTTTTATGACGTGGATTTTGCCAAACTGGAAAAAGTAGCGGTTGAAGTCTTCAAATTGGGTTTTGAAGTGACAGACGCTGAAGAAGTTGAATTTGAAGACGGTGGCAGCGCCTGGGTTTTTGATGCTATTCGCGAGCAGTCGCTGGATGCCGCCAATATCACTGCTGATGCCATTAAGCTGGAACAACTGGCCAATAAGTTTGGTGTGGAATATGACGGTTGGGGCACCTATTTTGAAGGTGAAGACGACGGTTATGACGAAGACGACGAAGAATAATAAGATGTAGATAAAAACCGGCTTCTGCCGGTTTTTTTATGGCTGGTTTTTGTGGAATAACAGCTATATCAGGTATTTCGCGGATGAAATCAAGTGCTGAGAATCACATATTGCCGTCACTGCTCTTTGAGATGAGCCATTGCTCTTTTGTTGCAAAAAGCCAGTGCTGTTACTGCTGTCAGGTAATTTATCTGTGTTACATATTAAAAATACTGGAATTTTTTCAATAAGCTGGCATAACTAAACCATAAAATATTGCCTGATTATTTCTGCTGCGTTGCTGAGGGAGCCGCTGATGAAAGAATGGATGTACCATTTGCCAAGTCTGGTCATCGTACTGGTTTTAGCGGTGTTTATGCTGCTGGCGCTGGAATTTGGTTTCAGGTTGGGACGCAGGCAACAAGCGGTTCTGAGTTCGTCCAGTAAAGAGCAAATTAATGGTATTCAATCATCTTTACTGGGCATTCTGGCCCTGTTACTTGGCTTTACTTTTTCATTGGCGTTGCAGCGTTTTGACAGCCG
>JAYRUI010000135.1:2126-7063 GCA_041919175.1 Rheinheimera sp.
AGGCCAATACTATCGGTACTGCGTGGCTCAGAGCGCACTTGTTGCCTGATGAAGTTCAGTCGCAATCTCTGATGTTGTGGCAGCGTTATATTGACGTCAGAGTGAAAAGCGCCGGCGTTGCACTCAATGAGGTTGAGAGCCGGCAGCAATTGTTGGCGCAAGGGAATGAGCTCCTGAATCAGCTATGGTTGCAAGGGGTTGCTGCTGCCAAACTGAATAACTCACCGGTGGACACCGGCCTTTATCTGCAGGCGCTTAATGAAGCTATTGATGCTTTTGGTGAACGCAGCGCTGAGCTGAACAGACACGTGCCAGAACTGATTTTGTGGTTGCTCTATGTGACTTTTGTGCTGACTGGCGGAGTGGTGGGTTATGCCGCCGGCGCTGGAGGGCATAGGCCTCCCAATGTGAGTTACATTATGATCCTGCTGATTATCATTCTGAATTTTATCATTATTGATTTAGACCGCCCAAGACGGGGTTTTATTCAGGTCGATCAAAGCAGCATGCAGGAACTGCAACAGCAAATGGCAAAAGGCCTAATGTCAAAATGAAGCGCCAATACTCAACTTCTGGCGTAAGTCTTTAATATCAAAAGATACTTTGTTCTGGCGTGGCAAATAGGCTTCTAAATCGGTCAGGTTGTAATCATAAGACCATGACAAGCGGATTTGGTCGCTGAGCCGGTAACGCAATCCGGTCGCGGACACCAGTTCATAGTTAAAATCCAGATAGGGCAGCGGCTGATTCAGCAATTTCATCAGATTCCCTTCGCTGTAAAATTCCAGCGGGAATTGACTGAATTAATGTTTAAAGTCCCATTCCATTGCGACAAAATGGTAAGACAAAGCACTGGTTTGCAACAGATTTCGCACAGGTTCGGTATCACGAAATGATGCGCGTTTTAAACCTGCCATCAGTGTCAGATCCAGTTGTGTGCGTTTGTGCTGCACAACCGCATAACCAGGGCCGGTACTGAGGTCGATATTTTTGTAATCAGCAGCCAGATAGTTGTAGTGATAGTCGGTGGTTAAACGCCAAAACAGACGGGGCTGCAGGTAATAATCAAGGCCGGGGCTGATTTTATACTGATGGGTTTTTGGCGCCTGTTCTTTCATTTCATAGTCATAATGCAAATCCAGCGCACTGCGCCAGTTGTTTTGCTGATATTCAGCTTTACTGACCATATTTAACAAATTCGAATTTTCTTTACCATGCCTGCTACTGGCGCTGACATCCACCTCCAGCGACCAGTTGCGTGGCACCGTTTCAGCTGGGGTTGCAACTGCGTTATTCTGCGCAGTAGCCACAGCCACAGCCACAGCCATAGCCGTCGGAGCAGTTAATTGCAGGATTTTTTTAATATCAGTGCGTTGGATCACTATTGCTGAACTGTACGCAGGCAACAGGGTTACAGTTGCAGCGGTTTGCGTCAGGATTTGGCCTGTCAGCTGATCGCCGTTGTGTAGCAGCAACCTGCTTTGTGATGCGGGTTGCGCTGCAAGTCTGGTGCAGATAACACCCAATAAACAACACAACACTAATCGTATAATCAAGATAAACAACCTGCAATGCGGGGAAAACACAAGTTTGCCATAAGGGTTGTGACAGAGCCAGCCAGCAACACAACTCAGCTGATCAGCAAAAGAAAAGCCAGCTTTAAGCTGGCTTTGTTAAGGAATGGCCTTCAGGTTTTTTCAGCGCGGTTTAAAGCGCCAGATAGATAAAACCACCAAAGGCTAAAGTTGCCGCTATCAAACAATATGGTAGCTGGGTAATGGCATGGGATATCAGATTACAGCCGGAGCCCTGAGCTGCCAATACAGTGGAATCACTGTAAAAACAGGCTTGAGAGCCAAAAGAGGCCGCTGACAGCAATGCACCAATCACCAGCGGGATATCGGCATTTACCGCATGCGCCAACGGCATCACGATAGGAATAGACACCGCAAAAATGCCCCATGACGAACCGGTGGCAAATGATAAAACCGCCATTGATAAGAACACCAGCGCCGGTAGCATTTGCGCTGTCATATAAGGGCTCAGGTTTTCAATGACATATTGTGGCAACAATAACTTGTCACATACATCTTTAAAAATAAAAGCGGCAATCACTGTGCTGATGGCAGGTAACATGGTTTTAAAACCATTCATCATCACGTCCATCATTTCGCTGACGCTCATCAGGCGCTGCACACCGTAATACACAATGGTCAGCAATAAAGTGGCAATGACACCTTTGAGAACATCAGGCTCACTTAAAGAGTTACCCAGCACAATAGTGAAGAAAATCAGCGATAACATAGGCACAGCAAAATTATGTACTTTGCCGTGGCGGTTGCTGCCTTCAAACTCTTCTTCAATGGATTGCATGGCATATTCATCACTGGTGTGATGCGGCATCTGCTGTGAGGCATGATGGCTTTGGCCATGATTGGCAATTTTTGGCTGCTCAGCCGCCAGTTCACATTCAAATGGCCGGCCAGCCTGTGTTTCCAGCTCGGCTTTTTTCATCGGGCCTAAATCCGGCATCAATTTCAGCGCCACCAGCATCACTATCAATACGGCAAGCCAAGGGTAAAACATATAAGGAATAGCCTGGATATACACCGAAATGCCCTGGCCTTTTTCTGCGATATTATTGTCTTCCAGTAAACCACCAAAAAATACCGCCCAGGTGGAGATAGGGATGATCACGCAGATGGGGGCTGCTGTTGAATCAACAATATAGGCCAGCTTTTGCCGTGAAATTTTATATTTGTCAGTGACGCGTTTCATCGCTTCACCCACAGTCAGGGCATTGAGGTAATCATCCACAAAGATAATGACGCCGAGCACAAAGGTCATAAACATGGATGAACGCTGGCCTTTTGCGAGTTGCGAACCAAGCCGGCCAAATGCCAAAGCGCCGCCGGTGTGGATCAACAGGCCAATCAAAGCACCAAAACCACCACACACCAGAATAAGCCAGCCGATGGTTTCGTCTTGCATCACATTGACAGCAATTTCAGAAAAATTATTCAGTGACTGTGTTGGGCTCAGCATCAATAAGCCAACAACTGCACCGACAACTAAGGCCAAAATAGGTCTTTTTAGCCAGATTGCGACGGCCATGACCACGATAGGAGGGATTAAACTTAACGCGCTGGGTGAATCCATCAGGGGTTCCTTACAAAAAACTCCAGGTGACTGGCAACATTACACCACGATGCTTCGGAGAAGCCCGATCATCGTCTGATTTCACTCGGGCTGATGCAGATTTTGGCCTGCGGGCCTTTGTAGTTATTTTGGGTTGTTTTTTACCCGATTTCGCAGAAATTGCGGCCGGATATGATAACAAAATTTGTCACAGCTTCAACGATTGATTCCGTTTTGGCCAAAGTTTTTGCCCGTTGTTTTAAAGGGCAATGTGGCAGGTATAAATGGAAAACAATGCCGATAACGGTTTAATGTAATAGCGAAGAAAACGGGCAGGGTACAGTTTCATCACAGACGCTGCATGGCGCAGCGTCTGGCTGATTTAACTCAGACTTCGAGATTATCAATCAGTCTGGTGTTGCCAAGGTAAGCCGCCAGCAAAATCACCAGCGGTTTATCATGACTGGTGGCCAGCTCCAGGTTTTGCCGGTCACAAATATGCAGATAATCCGGGCGAAAACCGGCCTGGCTCAGTGCCACTTTCGCCTGTTGTTCCAGCAAACGGAAATCCTGATAACCCTGGGTAATTTGTTGTTGCAGCCATAACAGTTGCTGATAAATCAGCGGTGCGGCGGCGCGTTGTTCAGCGGTTAAATAACCATTGCGAGAGCTCAGCGCCAGGCCATCGGCCGCTCTTTCAGTATCAATACCGATGATGTTGATATCAAAAGATAAATCGCTGGTAAATTGACGAATAACTGCCAGTTGCTGGTAGTCTTTTTTGCCAAAAAGGGCGATGTCGGGTTGTACCAGATTAAACAGTTTTGTGACTATAGTCGCCACACCACGAAAATGTCCGGGCCGGCTGGCACCACAATGCTGGTCGCCGATTTTTGGTACTTCCACTGCCGTTTGTGCTTCCAGACCCCTGGGGTAGATAAGCTCTGGTGTTGGGGTAAATACCGCATCTGCGCCATGCGTAATCAAGCCTGCACAATCCGCTTCTAAAGTGCGCGGATATTTGGCCAAATCTTCATTGGCGCCAAACTGCATCGGATTGACGAAAATGCTGACTATCACTTTATCAGCACGGCTTTTGGCTTCATCCACCAGTTTAAAATGGCCACTGTGCAAATTGCCCATAGTGGGCACAAAGGCAACGGTCAAACCGGCTTGACGCCAGGCTTTAACTGTTGCTCTGAGCAATGCGACTTCAGTGATAATTTGCATGAACCGACTCCGGAATAAAGGTGCTTTGGAACAGGGAACCCTTAGTTAAAACTATGCTCAGCGCCAGGAAAAGCACCTTGTTTAACATCATCAATATACTTGCGGATGGCTCTTTTAATATCACCGGTTTCCTGCAAAAAGTTTTTGGAAAACTTCGGAATATAACCGCTGCTGATGCCGAGTAAATCGTGCATCACTAAAATCTGGCCGTCGGTGTCTTTACCGGCACCAATGCCAATCACCGGAATAACTACAGCTTCGCTGATGCGTTTGGCAAGGGCAGAAGGAATACATTCCACCACCAGGAGCTGAGCACCGGCGTTTTGTAAATCAATGGCTTGTTGCAAAATATGGTCGGCTGCTGCGTTGTCGCGGCCCTGCACTTTAAAACCCCCAAACACGTGCACCGACTGAGGTGTTAAACCAATATGGCCACACACAGGTACACCCCGTTCGGTCAGGGCTTTGATAGTCGGTAATAAAAACTCACCACCTTCCAGCTTTACCATATTGGCGCCGGACTGCATTAACGGCGTGGCATTGGCAAAAGCCTGCTCCGTCGTTGCGTA